>DALZNT010000007.1:0-63233 GCA_032005505.1 Clostridium sp.
ACCTTTTCATGATTTTTCCAATATATATTTTCCGCCACTCACTTCCACAGTTAATCATATTTTATTTCTTTAAAAATACCACTATAACTTTTTAAGTGACTTTTGATAAATATGTAAGTTTTGATGTATACTACTAAGTGAGAATTAAAATGAGGAAACTCATTCTCATATTCATTCGAATGAGTGCTCGTCTGAGTAAGTTCGAATAACTAAATCACGTGTGCCCTTTAGGGTATATATTTAGATTCTCACTTAAGTTTACGTATACAAATCGAAGATTTGGACGCTAACTTAGAATTTTATTGACGACAAATTTATGTTAAAATTAGAAAGTGATGTGATATTATGGCTAAAACTACTTTTAAGGGTAGTATTATGCTAAATCCAGTACCGGCGGTACTGATAACAAGTAGAAATTCAGAAGGTAAGGATAATGTTTTTACTGTAGGCTGGGTAGGTACTGCATGTACTAAACCTCCTATGGTTACTGTTGCAATCAGACCTGAACGTTTATCTTATGAATATATAAAAGAAGGAAATTCCTTTGTAGTAAATCTAGCCTCCACAGACTTAGTTAAAGCTGTTGATTATTGTGGTGTGCGAGGTGGAAGAACTACCGATAAATTTAAAGATATGAATCTTACTTTAAGTGAAGCTTCAGAAATTAACTGTGGAGTTATTAACCAGTGCCCAGTTTCTTTCGAATGTGTTGTTAAATCCATCACTCCACTAGGAAGCCATGATTTATTTTTAGCTGAAGTAGTTCAGTGTCATGTTGATGACGATATTATTGATGAAAAGGGGAAAATTCACTTTGATAAGGCTGATCTTTTAACCTATGCCCACGGAGAGTACTTTGGAATAAATCCAGAGCCACTAGGAACCTTTGGATATTCTGTTAGAAAGAAACCTGAACATAAGAAAATTGAGAACACAGTAACTAATAAGTCAGAAAAAGCATCTAAATCTACGGTAGAAAACCAAGCTTCAGTAAAAAAAACTAAGGTTAAAACTTCTTCTAGTACGGATAAAAAAGCTATTACTTCAAAAAATACTTCTAAGACTTCTAAGACTTCTAATAAGTCTACAAAAAGTAATTCTTCTAGAAATAAGGACTTTAATAAGAGTAGTAAAACAAATAAAGCAAATTCTAAAAAAAGAACTCGCATTTAACATAAAGGAGTGAATTTTAATGAACTTTATAAAGGTTGGAGCTTCTTGCCCTATCACCAATGTGGCTGATGTGGACTTTAATGTAGCTGAAATAAAAAAATGTATTGATAAGGCTGTGGATGAGGATGTTAAAGTTCTAGTATTTCCAGAACTAAGTATAACCTCATATACTTGCAGTGATTTATTCTATCAACAGAGGCTAATGAAAAAAACTGAAGCTGGTTTAAAATCTCTTTGTACATATTCAGAAAATAAGGATGTTTTATTTGTAGTTGGTGCTCCCTTTGAAAACAATGATATTTTATATAACTCTGCCTTTGTTATTTTTAAGGGAAGTGTTCTTGGAATTGTTCCAAAGAGCTATCTGCCAAATAACTCTGAGTTTTATGAAAAACGTTGGTTCTCCAGCGGTATAAACATCCACTCTAGAAGAATAAATCTTTCTTTCCAAGAGAATATTCCTTTCGGAACTAATATAATGTTTAAAAGTGGCTCTGTATGTGTTGGTGTAGAAATTTGTGAGGATTTATGGGTAACTGTTCCTCCAAGTAGCTTCCTAGCTCTTTCTGGCTGCAATATTCTTTGCAATCTTTCTGCTTCAAATGAGCTAGTTAGCAAAGCAGACTATAGAAGAGACCTTATTAAGAATCAAAGTGCTCGTTGCATTGCTTCTTACATATATTCATCAGCTGGAGTTTTTGAGTCTTCTACTGATATTCTTTGTGGAGGCCATCTTCTTATAGGTGAAAATGGTGGAATTCTTGTGGAAAATCAACGATTTAATCGTGAAAGTGAAGTCCTAACTGCCATTGTAGATATCGATAAGCTTAAGTCTGAAAGATTAAAAAATATTAGCTTTAGAGACAATACAGGCATACTTCCTGCACCTATGGAAGTTATAAACTTTAAATTTGACAGTATCTCTCTAAGAACCTTTGATAGGTATGTTGAGAAACATCCTTTTGTACCTAGCAATCCTCTTGAAAGAGATAAGCGTTCAAAGGAAATTTTCAACATTCAAACCGCTGCTCTTGCAAAGAGATTTGTTCATACTAAACTAAAAAAGGCTGTTATCGGAATTTCTGGCGGTCTTGATTCAACTCTTGCCCTTCTAGTAGTTGTCAAAACCTTCGATATGCTTAAGATTGATAGAAAAAATATAGTTACTATCACAATGCCTGGTTTTGGTACTACTGATAGAACTTATAATAATGCTTTGGAATTATGTAAACACCTGGGTACTGATTTAAGAGAAATAAATATTGTAAAATCTTGTCTTCAACACTTTGAAGATATCGGTCATCCTGTAGAACAGCATGATGTAACCTACGAAAATGTTCAAGCAAGAGAAAGAACTGAAATTCTTATGAACCTTGCTAATAAAGAAGGCGGACTTGTAATTGGAACTGGAGACCTTTCAGAGCTTGCTCTAGGATGGTGTACTTACAATGGAGACCATATGTCCATGTACTCTGTAAACTGCTCTATTCCAAAGACTCTTGTAAGATATTTAGTTGATTATGTAGCCGACCATGAAAGCACTGATGAGATTAAGGAAATCCTTCTTGATATCCTTGATACACCAGTAAGTCCAGAGCTGCTTCCTAAAGATAAGAATGGAAATATTGCTCAAAAGACTGAGGATATTGTTGGACCATATGAGCTTCATGACTTCTTCTTATATCACTTTATGAAAAACGGCTCCTCAAAGGATAGAATAGAATTCTTAGCTAGAGTTGCCTTTAAGGATATTTACTCTCATGAAGAAATATCTAAATGGCTAAATAAGTTTATGACTCGTTTCTTCACTCAGCAATTTAAACGTTCAGCATTACCTGATGGCCCTAAGGTTGGTTCTATCAGCCTATCTCCAAGAGGAGACTTAAGAATGCCATCGGATGCTAGCTACAATGGATTTATGTGAAACTCTAAATCTTCAATTTAGAGTTTCACATACTCATTCGACTGTTCTTGAGAATGAGTTACCTTAATATTGACTAACCACTGACTCAATTTAAGAGTCAGTGGTTTTCCTTGCATAAAAAAAATTAATTTAATCAGGGGGAATTATGAGAGAATTATTCAAAATGTTTATAACCTTCTTTAAAATCGGCTCCTTTACCTTTGGTGGTGGTTATGCAATGATTCCACTTATAGAACGAGAAGTTGTTGATACTAATCACTGGATTTCTAAGGATGAATTTATTGATGTAATTGCCATATCTCAGAGCTTTCCTGGAGCTCTCGCCATAAACAGCTGTACATTTATTGGCTATAAAATTGGTGGAGTTACTGGTGGTATTTTAGGTCTTTTAGGAGTAGGACTTCCCTCCTTCCTTATTATTTTAGTTATTGCGGTAGCTTTTAGTAAATTTAGAGATATGTATTTAGTTGAACTTATTTTTAATGGCATTAATGCTGCTGTACCTCTATTAATTTTAGTTGGAGTAAATAGCCTTGCTCAGGTTTTACCTAAGACCGTTACCAACATAATTTTAGTTTTAGTTACTATTATTTTAAATGCATTCCTTGACGTTAACCCTGTGTATATAATCCTTGCTGCGGCAATTTATGGAGTTATAGTCAATAGAAAGGAGGCTAAAAAGTAATGAACATATTATTAAAGCTGTATTTAGCCTTCTTAAAAATAGGAACCTTTGGCTTTGGTGGTGGATATGCTATGCTCCCTCTAATTCAAAAGGAAATTGTCACAAACAATGGCTGGCTTAGTCAAAGTGATTTTATGGACATTATAGGTATTTCTCAAATGACTCCAGGTCCTATTGCCGTTAACTCTGCTACCTTTGTAGGTTTTAGAGTTTCCGGATTCTGGGGAAGTGTAGTTGCTACACTTGGGGTTGTTACCACGTCTTTCATTCTAGTTTCCTTAGCAAATTACTTTTTTAATAAATTTAAAAATTCTAAGGTTCTAGACAATGCTCTAAAGGGTATGCGCCCTGCTCTTATAGGACTTATAATTTCAGTATTTTTAACTATGAGCTTTGAATCCTACAGAGATTTAAATAGTATAATAATTGCTGCAATCATAGGTTTTCTACTTTATAAAACTAAGCTTCACCCTATATTAATAATAGTAATTGCAGCTCTTCTAGGCATAGCACTCTACGGTATTTTACCTGCTATAACTGCTGTCTTCTAATTAAATATTCCACCATTCGTGTTTCTCATTGAAAATTTGTTTAAAATTCTATTGAATTGATTAATTTAATGAGATATAATAGTCTTAATAAAATATTATTCCATATGAGGGAGTAATTTCTAGGATTTTTCCTAGGTCAAGGTCAACATCATGACTAATTATAGTCTGGTCTTGGATTAAATAATGAGACTCATATATAGCCCTTCACAAGCTATATATGAGTCTTTCTTTTTTAGCTTTGATACATATAAGAGTACATCTTTTTATATGTATTATATATATATACCGTTTATCATATATCGGAATTTTAATTCTTATCATACTAAATTAACGAGGTGATTTTATGTATTTTAATGATTCTAGTGAAAATGTACTGAGAAAATTTAATACTAATGAAGTGACGGGCTTATCAACAGCTCAAGTTAAGGAAATGAAAGAAAAATATGGACTCAACAAACTGGCTACTAAAAAGCGTAAAACAAAGGTTCAAATATTTATTTCCCAATTAAATGATATCCTAATTTACATCTTAATTGTAGCAGCCATCCTCTCAATCGTTGTTGGTAAAGAATTTAGTGACGCAATCATCATAGGAATAGTTATACTCATAAATGCCACGGTTGGAATGGTTCAAGAATCAAAAGCTGAACAAGCACTAGATGCTTTAAAGCAGTTATCTACCCCTAAAGCCATTGTAAAAAGAAATGGTGAGCTTGTAGAAATACCTTCTGAAGAGGTTGTTCCTGGAGATATTATAGTTATTGATGCTGGCAGATTTATTCCCTGCGACATAAGACTCATTGAAAGCGCCAACCTAAAAGTTGAGGAATCAGCTTTAACTGGTGAATCTGTACCTGTAGATAAGAATTCAAATCTAATTATTGAAGATGAAAAAGTATCTCTTGGTGATAAAAAGAATATGTTATTTATGTCTACTCTTGCTACCTATGGAAGAGGAACTGGTATTGCTGTTGCCACTGGTATGAGCACTGAAATTGGTAAAATAGCTAAGATGCTTGATGATGGTGAAAATGAACTTACCCCTCTTCAAAAGAAGTTAGAGGAGCTTGGTAAGGTTCTAGGTTTCATGGCTATAGGTATCTGCGCAATTATGTTTATTGTTGGAATTATCCAAGGAAGACAAGTTGCCGATATGTTTATGATTTCTATAAGTCTTGCTGTTGCTGCTATTCCTGAAGGTCTTGCTGCTATAGTAACTATAGTACTTGCCCTTGGCGTTCAAAAGATGATAAAAAAGAACGCTATCATAAGAAAACTCCCTTCTGTTGAAACATTAGGTTCAGTAAACATAATCTGTTCAGATAAAACAGGTACTCTTACTCAAAATAAGATGACCGTTGTGAAATATTTTGTTAATAATCAGCTAAATGAAGCTTCAAAATTAGATATAACTAATAGTGGTGAAAAACTTCTTTTAGATAATATAGTTCTTTGTAATGATGCTACTTCCACTGATAATTCTAAAACTGGTGACCCTACTGAAATTGCCCTTTTAGACTTAGGTAACATGTTTACCGTTTATAAAGAGGATTTAGATAAAACTCACCGCAGAGTTAATGAAGTACCTTTTGATTCTGATAGAAAGCTTATGACTACAGTAAATGCTTACGAAGATGGCTACTATGTAATGACTAAAGGTGCCACTGATAACCTTTTAAAAATCTGTTCCTCAGCTTATATAAATGGAGAAATTGTTCCTCTTACTGATGAAATAAAGAATATTTTCTTAGATGCAGCTGTGGACATGTCCAATGATGCATTAAGAGTTTTAGGTTCAGCCTATAAAATCGTAAAATCCTCTGAAGGTGATATAAATACTTTTGAAAATGAATTAATCTTTATCGGATTAATTGGTATGATTGACCCTCCAAGGCTTGAAGTTAAGGATTCAATAAATATATGCAAGACCTCTGGAATCTCTACAGTAATGATTACTGGCGACCATAAAAACACTGCCTTTGCTATTGCTAAGGAGCTATCCATTGCCTTTGATATTAATCAAGTTGTAAGCGGCTCTGATTTAGATGAAATGTCTGATGAAGAATTAGCTGCTAACTGTGATCATTTAAGAGTCTTTGCTAGAGTTTCTCCTGAACACAAGGTTAGAATCATTAAAGCCTTTAAATCTAAAGGAAATATCGTATCCATGACTGGTGATGGTGTTAACGATGCCCCTTCTCTAAAAGCTGCTGATATAGGTGTTGCCATGGGAATCACAGGAACAGACGTAGCTAAAGGCGCTTCTGATATGGTTCTTACTGATGATAACTTCTCAACTATAGTCTCTGCAATAGAAGAAGGTAGAAATATCTTTAGTAATATTAAAAAGGCTGTAGTGTTCTTAATCTCATGTAACGCTGGTGAAATAGTTACTCTATTCTTTGGTATTCTCTTTGGATGGGCTGCACCACTAAATGCAACTCATATCTTATGGGTTAATTTGATCACTGACTCCTTCCCTGCTCTCGCCCTAGGCATTGACCCTGGTGACCATGATGTAATGAAGAACAAACCAAGAAATCCTAAAGATAGCTTATTTAAAGGTTCAGTGTTTACCCTTGTATTTAACGGTGTCATCATAGGTGTTCTAACTCTAATAGGATTTATCTATGGAGTTATGAAATATGGCGATGCTGGTGTTACTCTATCTAATATTGCTGGAAATCCTGAAGCCCTAATGCATGCACAAACCATAGCTTTCGTAGTTCTAAGCGGAACTCAGCTAATCCATTCTTTAAACATGAGAAGCTCAACCAAGTCAATATTTAAAATTGGACTCTTCTCAAATATGTATTTAGTTGGTGCCATAGTCCTTGGATTTGCATTACAGCTTGCAGTAATCTATATTCCACCAGTTGCAAATATGTTTAATGTTATTCCTCTAACCCTAAATGATTGGGGAATTGTGTTAGGATTGAGTATTGTACCACTTGTTATTAATGAACTTAGAAAACTTTTTATTAAAAATGAATAGTTAAAGATTTTTGAGAGATTCCCTAGGGATTCTTTTAAATAAGAAAAGAGTAAATAAATTTGAATTTAATATACAGAAAACCGTATCACTTATTTGTGATACGGTTTTTGGTTATACATCAAAAGGAGATTAGTTTTCTATCCAATTTATTTCTTTCAGATATTTCTCTACTACTTCACAACACATCTCTGGATATATTGTATTCTCGTGAGATATTGTTACAACAGACATAGCTATTGCATATTTTAAAGTATCTTTTATGCTTAAGTTATTCATATATCCATAACCAAGACCAGCAACACAAGAATCTCCCGCCCCTGTTACGTTGACAACCTGTACATCTGGAGCCTTTATAATACCTTCTTCTACTCCATCATTATAATACATTCCTTCTGCATCTAGACTTATGAATACATGCTTTATTCCTAAGTCTAAGAAATATCTGCCGGCTTTCTTAACATCATCATTATTTTCTATCTTAAATCCACATAGGCACTCTGCTTCATGCCTGTTAGGCTTAATAGTGTGGAATCTATTAATTAAATGTTTTACACGCTGAACTTTTGCTGCTGAAACTGGGTCTAAAATAAATTTAGTACACCCCTCATATTTTGTTAAAATATATTCTAATATAGCAGGGTTGTCTGAATCTAAAACCATATACTCTGAATTTTTTATTATATCAGCTTTTAAATCAATGAACTCTTCTGTTATTTTATCAGTTATATTCATATCTACAATGGCAGATTCCATTTCTCCATATTCATTAAGTATTGCCATATAAGTTGGAGTAGATTCTCCATCTAATACAAGGGAATCCTTCATATCTAAACCAACGGCTTCCGCATGTTTTAATATACTTTTTCCTTTTTCATCTTTTCCTACTACAGATATTAATTTTGTATTTATGCCTAGCTTCGCCATGTTCTCTGCTATATTTCTACAAACGCCTCCAAAAGAAACCCTTACGCTTCCTGGATTGGAGTCATAAGATTTATAATTTTGGTGTGTGAATCCAAAAATATCATAGACTGATGCACCTAAAACTAATATATATGGTTTATTATTATTCATCATATGTTCTAGTTCTCCCTACTATTATCTAATTTAGTTTATAACTATATAACTATATATTATTTTGCTAAAGATTTCAACATGGTTATTTATATCAGTTAATAGCTAACTTATATATATAAATTAAAGATCTATCCAAAATTTTATTTTTGGATAGATCTTTTAGCATTTGTTATAACAAATGGAACCATCAATCTAATTTATCAGCTATGTCTGATTATTATAAAATACTAAATGTACACTTTTAATTTATTAGATATTATTACTAAAAAGGAAAGAAAAGATGTGGGAATGGTAATACGAATACGCCTTTTACAAGATTGAATGGAAAACTTCTACGTCTAAAGCGTCTAAAGCGTCTGAAACGTCTATGCTTGCCAAATTGTCTTTCTTGGTTATCTTCGTCTCCTTCTAGATCCATTACATCCTCACCAACTAACATGATAATACGATCCGGCTCTACCTTTTCAATGATTCCATCCATTGTACTTCCATCTGTCATTTTCAAAACAATATGATATTCCATTAGCCTCTTACATTCATCATATAAGTCTCCATGAACATCAGCTCTTTCAAAATTCATTAATAATCACCGCCTTTCTAGTATCATGATATTCATTTATAAGAGTAGTGTTACATAGTCAAGGAAAATTTTAACACTTAGTTGAGTGTTTTTTATGACTACATTTTTTAATGGTGTAAGTCACCTAATAAGCTTTGTAATTTTTTATAATAGTATTAACTCTAAAAGAAATAGCACTTCAGTTATTCCTGAAATGCTATTTCTTTTAATCATTTGTTTCATCACCAAGGCTTATTTTATCCTCATATACTTTTCATGAAAAGATATTTTACATAAACCTAACATATAACTTTTACCATATATTCTTCTTGTTTTAACTGATTTTTATATCATCAACTAGAATCTCAATTCCTTCCTGTGAGGTTGTGCCTTTTCCCTCCAAGGTATTTTGATACATTAAATAGTATGCTGATGCAGACCAGCTAAAGTTCGTAGCATTAAGTCCTTGTCCTGTTAATGGATTGTAGTTTTCTCTTATAGGTCCATCTCCCATTAACCCTTCTGCATTCTCAAAGAGCTTTAAAGCCATTTCTGCTGCTTCTTTATGATATCCATAGTTCTCTAAAGCTTCAACTCCAAATAAAGCTTGGTCAAGCCAAACTGGACCTCTCCAATACTCATTTGACTCAAAGCTTGGATTATCCAGCGATGCTGTTCCTAAAGGCATAACTGTATTGAATTTATCTTTACATAACATATTATCTACAACCTGGTTTGCTTGCTTTGCTGTTGCAAGTTTAGCCCATAATGGTATCCATCCTTCAGGACCTTTCCCTCTGTTTACTAACAGTTTTTTTCGTGAACCATCATCACTTATTTGTAAATCATAGAAAAATCCCGTTTCTTCATCAAACATGTTATCTCTTACATATTCTCTAAGGTTCTCTCCTTGTTTTTCATATCTATTGGCATCCTCTTCATTTCCTAATACCTGAGCCATAGACTTTAGAAAACACTTCTCAGCATAAAGATATCCATTCAAATCAACTGATTCTTGATTTATGGAATAACCTAAAAGCTCCCCATTATCATCTTTATTTTCAAATACATCTACTCCAATATCACTTTCCCCATATCCATTCACATCAAATCTTGGTGCATTATCCATTCCACTTTCCCAAGCTGCAGCCAAAATAACCTCTTTTTTACTTCTGTTGAACTCATGTACCATTGCACCATACTCTGCTATACCATTTTTATCATAATCCCTATTCCTATACCACCAATTATGATAAGCAATTAGTTTAGGGTACATTTCTTCCAAAAAATCTTTATCGCCTGTTGACTTATAAACACTCCATACAGCCCAGGCCGCCAATGGTGGCTTTGAGTTTCTTTCATTCCAATTTCCACCGTCCATACCTCTAGCCTTATCTTTATTATAAAATATAGCATCGATTATAGCTCCTGCATCCTGTGGTCTTACTTTATCATCTTCTGTTATTTGATAATGAAATAAGGCCCTAATATTCTCTTTAGCTAATTCACCATTAAATCTCGAAACTGTAACTGCCTGCTTCCATGAATCCCATGCCCACATACCAATAAACCATTTGTAAGACATTGAAGGAACTACACCATCATGTAATACCGCTCCTGCTGCACTTCTCCAATTAGTTGTTAAAGTTTCTATAGCCTTTACAACAGCATTCTTATATTTTAAGCCTGCTATGCTTCCAACCTCTCCAAAGGTTTTATCTAAATACTCCTGCCAACGCATATTATTTTCAATAAAATAAATTTCTGGGCTTATTAGTATTTCTTTAACCTTAACTTTTTCTTCTCTTAATTCTGCCTCAGTAAAGGTATAACTTTCCGTTGAATAAGTTTTAAATACCTCATTTTCACCAAGGGCTATTGAGTCCTTAACTCTAGTTATATAAAAATTTCCGTATACTGAAGTTTCAACATTTTCCTTATAATTAACCACAAACTTAGCAGCTTCAGTAGAAAAGAATTTCCAAGTATCTCTTAAGTTAGAAAAGTTAACTTGAACACCACTTTCAGTAGCTTCTAAACTTTGACCTAAGTTGTATGCATCTCCATCTTCGCTTTCCCTAAATTTGTTAAATATACTCCCTGTCCACTGTAAATTAATATTTAAATCTCTATTAGTTTTATTCTCTATTTTTGCCTCTATTAACGCACTTCTATTGGTTACAAATATTAATTGTAACGTTAAATTGAACTTCTCTAATCTATAAGTTTCTACTAACTTACCTGGATAATAATCAAAGGAAACTTCTCCTTTACTTAAATCATAGGCTTTTTTATTATCTACATTAATAACTTTAATCTTGCTAATGGTAGCACTAAGGTTAACCGGATACTCCTCAGCTATAATCACAGGTCCTGCAAAACCTCCATAAAGCTGTGTCGTCTCTTTTTCTGGTAAATAATACCCATGCCATGCTCCTAAATCAGAAAAGTTATTATACTTATTATCACAATATGAACCATATAGCAAATCACTTGGATTTGCAGATAAATTTAATACATTGCTAAAGTCTTTTATCTTTGCGGTCTCATTCTTCATATTTAATATCCCCCTTGTATAAATCCTTCTTCAAATCATTTACTTCTGCTATAACCTTCACTTATTTTTTTATTTTTCTATTATTCTCTGCTTTAAAGATAACTATGATCCAAGCGAAGAATTTATACAATAAAGCATTTTCTGCTTAATTGATTATTACTAAACTTATGTATTCTAAAAACATTTAGGGCTGTAAGCAGACACTCTTCTTACAGCCCTAAATTTCAAATCAACATTGAAATAATCTAATCTTTGAATCTTATATTAGCAAAACTCTCATATTCAATTTCTCCTAAGTTATTCATAAAGCAAGCTTTAAATCTCCCCAGAACTTTCTCTCACCAGTAATTTCGTAGGCACGACAATCTTCCTACAGATCTCCCATTCTCCTATAATCCTTTGTTTTAAAGTATCTACACCTATTTTCCCCATAAAGTCAGTATATACTTTTACTGTTGTTAATGCTGGAGTCAGGAATTGTGACGTATAGATATCATCAAATCCTATTATACTTATATCATCTGGAATATTATAACCGTCCTCTAAAATGGCTCTATAGGCTCCAATTGCCATTGGGTCACTAGCCATAAAGAAGGCTGTTGGAAGTTTTTCTGAATTTAAAGCTCTTTTCATAAGACTATAGCCATCCTCTGGTAGGAATCTTCCTAGATAAATGTTTTTCTCATCATAATTGTTTATAGACTTCATAAAATTTTTGTAGGCATCTAGTCTTGGGTCATTTATTTTTTCAGTGCCCTTTTCCACGTATTCCTGACCACCTATATATCCTATATTTATATGCCCTAATTCATGAAGATGAACTAAAGCACTTTTAACTCCACCCTCATAATCAATAACTACAGAGTCATATTCCAAATCACTTGGAGATGAGTCCACAAACACTATTTTATCTGTAATTTTCTTCATCCCACCTATCTCATCGTTCCCAAACTTCCCAATAGCTATTATCCCATCAATATTTTTATGAGAATTATTAGTATTTAAGTTTATATAAGAAAAGTTTATTCCTTCTTCGTTACATCTTCCTTCTACCGCCATTCTAATAGATAAGAAGTACGGATCTTTAACTTCGTCACCTTCACTATACCAATTCACAATTCCAATATTTAATTCTTTTTTCTTTAACTTTTTTTGCTTAGATGTAGTGTAACCTAACTTCTCAGCCACTTCAAAAATCCTCTTTTTTGTATCTGATGCCACATTTATTTTTTCATCAAAGTTTAATATCCTTGATACTGTTGTTATGGAAACTCCCGCCATTTCTGCTACATCTTTTATCGTTGCCATATAATCACAACCTCACTTGTTCATTACTAATTTTTAATCACTCACATAGAATGTAAATACAGATTTTGCTCTATACTCTTCACCTTGTTTTAAAATTGCACCTTCTATAAATTCATCATTATGCCCTATTGGTGGAGCTTGAGTCTCAAAGCAGCAAGCCATCCTTGGTTCTGCCTTCTTACCACAGCTTAACATCTCCCCCTCTGCAAAGTTCATGGCATAACAAACCACTGATGGTGCATCCGTTTCTATATTCATTGCTCTTCCAGAAATATTATCCTTAAAGGTTATTTCCACAGCTTTATCCTTATTTAACATCCATATATGGTCATAGCCACAACCTTTTACCATTTGCTCGTTAGCCATATTATCTATTTCTTCTCCTAGAAGTTTTTCAATTCTAAAATCAAAAGGGGTATCTTCCACAGTTAAAAATCTTCCTGTAACTATTGAGCCCTCACCCATCTCGCAAATTTTATCGCTATTTATCTGAAGAGTGTGCCCTTCTATTCTTCTCTCTGCATCTCCAGATAGATTGTAGTAGTTATGGTTAGTTAAATTTAACAACGTAGTTTTATCCGTAGTTCCGCTATACTCCATCGTTAATCTATTCTCATTGTCTAGCGTATAAATAACCTGTACGTCAACATTTCCAGGATAGCCCTCTTCTCCATCAACTGCCTTAAGGTTTAGCTTAACCCCTATAAAGTTTTCTTCTTCTATAGGTTCACTATTCCACACTCTTTTATTAAAGCCTATATCTCCTCCATGAAGAGTTGAACCATTTTTATTCTTGGTTATTTCATACTCTTTACCTTCAAGAGTTACTCTTCCTCCACCTATTCTTCCGGCAGTTCTTCCTACGATTGCTCCACGATAAGCCTCATTTATGTAATAGTCTTCTAACTTTTCAAGGCCTAAAACTATATTTTTAAACTTTCCTTCTTTATCTGGAGTAAAAATTTTAGTAATAATTCCACCTAAGGACAGAATCTCTACAGTGATGCCTCTATCATTCACTAATGTATATATTTCAAATATTTTATCTGCATTTTCAAATTTTCTACTTGTTATGTTCATAATTATTCCCCCTTAATTCCCACCATATATTATTATTTTACCACTTACAATATATAAATCAATTAACTATTTTAGTAAAATTATTGATTATTTTTACTAAAGTAATATAATTGTATTATAGGTATATAAATATATTATATTGCTGACTTTTTAATGGCTTATAGTATATAGATATATAACACAATATAATAATATATGGGGTGACAATATGAATATAATTAATGAGCTTCATTCGAAATTTCAAGAAATTTTTGACACTAATAGTGATAAAATCTTTTTTAGTCCTGGTAGAATAAATCTTATTGGAGAACATGTTGATTATAACGGAGGTCTAGTTTTCCCTTGTGCCATTAATCTTGGTACCTACGGAGCCGTTACCTTTAATAATAAAAATGTTATAAGAGCATATTCTCTAAACTTTGAAGATCTAGGTATAATTGAAATTTCCTTAGATAATTTAACATACAATAAAGCTGATAATTGGACTAACTACCCTAAAGGTGTTGTAAAGTTCATGAAGGAAGCTGGACATGATATTAATAAAGGCTTTGACCTTTTAGTATATGGAAACCTTCCTAATGGTGCTGGATTATCTTCTTCAGCTTCATTAGAAATGCTTACTGGAAAAGTTCTTATAGATTTATTTAATATAAATATGGACAGAGTTGAATTAGCCCTTCTTGGAAAGCGTGTGGAAAATGAATTCATCGGAGTTAACAGTGGAATTATGGACCAGTTTGCTATTTCTCTTGGAAAGAAGGACAATGCCATAGAGCTTGATTGCAATACTCTGAAGTATAGTTATGCACCAGTAAACTTCAAAAGTGAAAGCATAGTAATTATGAATACGAATAAAAGAAGAGAACTTGCTGACTCAAAATATAATGAGAGAAGAGCTGAATGTGAATCTGCTCTAGAACAGCTTCAAAAAATTAAAAATATAAAATCTCTATGTGAGCTTTCTAAAGAAGAATTTAATGAAATCTCTTCTTTTATAGAAAATCCTATAGAGAGAAAAAGAGCCTTCCATGCTGTAGCAGAAAATGAAAGAGTCAAAAATGCTATGGTAGCTTTAAATAATGATGATTTAAGTAGTTTTGGACAACTTATGACTTCTTCTCATATTTCTTTGAGAGATGACTATGAAGTAACTGGTATAGAGCTCGATACTCTAGTTGAATCTGCTTTAAACCAAGCAGGTGTTCTTGGGGCTCGTATGACTGGAGCTGGTTTTGGCGGTTGTGCAATAGCTCTTGTAGAAAATAACCACATTGATGAATTTATACAAAATGTAGGTAATGATTATAAAAACAAAATCGGCTACGAAGCTTCCTTCTATATAGCTTCAACTGCAGATGGCCCTAAGGAAATAATCCAATATTAAAATTAATGATTTAAATACTATAGAAAACCTGGAGGTACAACATGAACTCACTATATGCTTTAATCGACAGACTTATTGAAATTTCCATAGATAATGGACTTATAGAAGACCTAGACAAAATCTATGTAAGAAATAGACTTTTAAGCTTGTTCAATGAGGAAAACTATGGAAAAACTGGGGAAATATCCACAAATTTTTCTAAAACTTTAGAACAATTAACAGCTATAGCCGTTGAAAAAGGAATAATTGAAGATTATTTATATGCAAAGGACATCTTTAGCAGCGACATGATGAACTGCTTCATGGATAAGCCTTCAGTTATAAATAAAAATTTCTCTAACCTTTACAAAACTTCTCCAAAAGCTGCTACTGATTACTTCTATAATCTTAGCCAAAGCTCAAACTACATCAGAATGGATAGAATCGCTAAAAACATATTCTACAAAGTTCCCTCTGTTTATGGAGATATTGATATAACGATAAATTTATCTAAGCCTGAAAAGGACCCAAAACAAATTGCACTATCTAAAAATAGTGTTAGCACAAATTATCCAAAATGCCTATTATGCGTAGAGAATGAGGGCTATAACGGAACTATTACCCACCCAGATAGAGCTAACCACAGAACAATTGCCTTAAATATAAAGGATAAAAAATGGAGAATGCAGTACTCTCCTTATGTGTACTACAATGAGCACTGTATCGTTCTTCTTGAGGAACATGAGCCAATGCACGTAAGCAAGGAAACCTTTAAGAGATTATCTTCCTTCGTTGAGATTTTCCCTCACTATTTCCTTGGTTCAAATGCTGGCTTACCTATAGTTGGTGGTTCAATTCTTGCCCATGAGCATTATCAAGGTGGAAATTATATTTTCCCTATGAATAGAGCTGAGTCTTTATTTAAGTTCACTATAGACAAGTTTAAGAATGTTACTGTTGAAGGATTAAAATGGCCTCTAGCTACTTTAAGAGTTAAAGCTAAAAACGTTGATGATTTAGTTGAATGTGGAAGCTATATCTATGACAGCTGGCTAAATTATGCAGATGAAGAGCGCGGAATTTACAGAGATACCAATGGTACTCCACACAACGCCATTACTCCAATCTGCCGTAAAGAAGGGGAACTATTTGTTCTTGACTTAGCACTAAGAAACAATAGAACTTCTGAAGAATTCCCTGATGGAATCTTCCATCCACATCCTGATGTTCAACACATTAAAAAGGAAAACATCGGACTTATAGAGGTAATGGGACTCGCCATTCTCCCTGGAAGATTAAAGGCTGAGCTAGAAGCAGTTAAAAATTTCATCCTTAGCGAGGAAGCTATATCTGAAGTTGCTCTTTCCTCTGATTTAAACAATTCTTGTGAAACAGCACTTTCGAAGGTATCTGATTATCACAGAACTTGGGCAAAGGAGCTTAAAGAAAAGTACACTTCTGATATGGAACTTGAAAGATTTATTGAGATTGAAGTTGGTAATAAATTCGTAAGAGTTCTTGAAGATGCCGGAGTATTTAAACAAACTCCTCATGGTATAGAAGGCTTTAAAAAATTTGCTGAAAGCCTTGGAATTCAATATTTATAATGGTTCTTCATTAAATTCCCTATATATAAGGGCTATCACAGTTTTAATTCTATGATAGCCCTTTTTCAACAAAATATGTATTTATTAAATCTTATTATACTTTTAATCAATCCTAATGGTAGAAAAACTTATTCTATTGGTAACTCAATTACAAAGGAACTTCCTACTCCGACTTTACTTTTAACGTAGATTCTTCCCTTATGTAAATCTATTATTTGTTTTGTTATAGTTAACCCTAATCCACTTCCGCCTTTTGTTTCTGCATTAACATCAACTACTTGGTTAAATCTATTAAATATTGAATCATAGAATTCATCAGCTATTCCAATCCCCGTATCTTTAATAGTTATTCTAACCTTATCCTCTAAATTTTCTAATAGAACTGTTATTTCGCCGCCCTTTGGAGTGAACTTTGCTGCATTACTAATTAAATTAACTATACATCTTTCAATATCATGAGGATCACATTTTATAATTCTTTCTTCAACTTCTGGGTCTATTATAAAAGTAATTCCCTTCTCCTCAATATAATCTTTTAAACTAAGCGCAGCTTCCTCAACTAAATAAACAATATCTATATCCTTCTTTTGAAGGTTATATTTTCCATGTTCAATCTTAGAAATATCAATAAGATTATTTATTAAATTTAAAAGCCTTGTATTATTTCTTCTAATAACACTCATATAATAATCTAATCTTTTCTTCTCTATTTCGCCGTCACGATTTAAATTGGTAATAAGCTGCTCTGTAGAATGTAACACATTCAATGGAGTTCTTAACTCATGAGATAAATTAATAAAATAGCTATTTTTACTTCTTTCAAGTTTAATTATCTTCTCAAAGAGACTATTATTTTTCTCCATCTCATTACGTAATTCTTCAGTTCTTACATCAACTAGTGCATCAAGTTTTCTAACTTTATTTTTCTGCTTTAATATCATATGAATAAGTATGAAAAAATACAATAATATTGCCGGGAAACTCATCCATACAGGTGCTCTAATACTAAAACTTACGCTATTCTCCTCACTTACAACACCCTTACTATTTATAGCTCTAACTTTAAATGTATACTTACCTGCTTCTAGATTACTAAATAAAACCTTTGTAGTATCCATTAATCTCCAGTCACTATCGGCACCATGAAGCCTATAGTAATACCTTGTGTCGTTACTGTTTTTATAATCCGGTAAAAATACCTGAATGCTTATATTATTGTCACCGTTATTATACCTTTTTCCATCAATATTATTAACCTTTATCCCATTTACAAAAAACTCATCAAAAACAACTTTAGATATATAGTTATCTGCTTTTATATCCTCTGGATAGAATGAATTCATTCCATTTATACCACCAAAGAAAAACTCACCTGACTTTGTCCTTAGATAAGCTTCTCCATTATATTCATTACTTTGAAGACCATCAGTTATATTTAGATTAATAAACTTATTTTCTATAATATCATATCGTGATATTCCTCCATTAGTAGATACCCATGGATTATTATCTTTATCAATTAAAATCCCATATATGGTATTACTAGCCATACCATCTTTGGTTGTAAATGTCTTAAATCTATTACTTTCTTTGTCAAGTACACATAACCCACCACTAGTGCCTACCCATATGTTGCCAAGACCATCTTCTGTAATAGCCCTAATAGAATTATCAATTATAGAATCAGGATTTTGGCTATCATATTTATAATTAACTACTTCCTTTTTATTAGGGTCTATTTTAGTTAACCCACCATTTACAAAATTACCAAGCCAGTAAACGCCATCACTATCTTGAAAAATAGCCCCACTATAGTAATCTCCCACATCCACACTTTCTAATAATGAATTTATACTTACAATTTCATTTGTTTCAATATTTAATATACAAAATCCATCTGCAGTCCCTATCCACAAATTTTTCTTATCATCTACAAAAAGGTTTCTAATATTTTTTGAAGTTAATCCATCTGCCTCTTTGTACACCTTCAGCGTTTTAGATTTTTTATCTATAATATTCAGCCCATTATTGGTTGCTAAAAAAATATAATCTCTATATCCTTCAATGTCGTTTATTCTATTACTACTTAAAAACTTATTATTTTCTGTAGTAATAGTCGCTATATTATTCCTATCCCTATCTAAAATATTTACGCCCCTTGTATTAGTTCCAACCCAAATGTATCCATTATTATCTTCATAAATCCCTTGAATCATGTTATCATTTAGACTATTTTCATCAAAAGGATCATTTTTATAATGTAATATGCTATTAGTTGAATCAAATACACTAATTCCAGCGTAGGTACCAACCCATAACATACCACCTCTATCTTCCATAACTGCGAAAACTGAATCATCAACTAAACTTCTTTTATCATAATTTTTTTTCTTATATAATTCAAATTTTTCATTATACTCATCATATTTTATCAATCCACTACTAGTGCTAATCCACAAAATGTTATTACTATCTCTATAAAAGTTTCTAACATGCTCCCCTGGATTAACCTCAATACCCCACGACTCTTGAAAATAGTGTGTAATTTCTCCTGTTTTAGCATTAATTTTTGAAGCACCCTTGGTACAAGTTCCAATCCATACAGAATCATTTTTATCGCAATATACTTTATATATTATATCATCAGGTATGGAATTCTCTGTTCCATCATGATAATACTTCTTTACCTCATTTGTTTTCACGCAAATTTTATTAAGTCCCTTTTCTGTTCCGACCCATATATTACCTTCACTATCTTGGTCTAGAGAATAAATTACTTCACTAGATAGCTCACCATCTTTCAATACTCTTTTAAAAGAATCTGCTTCTTCATCATATATATCTAAACCATTTATAGTCCCAACTAAAATTTTTCCATCATCTGAGATTAGAATATCCCCAATATTATAATGAGATAAATTTCCGTTTTTCTCTCCTGAAAGGTAATTGGTTATTTTTTCTCCTGAATTACTAATTTTACTTATTCCATTTACTGTACCGACCCATATATTCCCCTTGTCATCTTCCTCTAAGTCAATTATATAATTGTTAACTATACTGGTAGGATTAGACTTATCTTGTCTAAAAACAGTAAAGTTATATCCATTATATCTATTTAATCCATCATTAGTACCAAACCATATATATCCTTTTTCATCTTGTATCATTGTCTCTACTGTTGCCTGGGATAACCCTTCTTCTATAGTAATATTCCTAAAATTAATCCCATCAAAAGCACTGCAATCCATATCAAAATTAAAATTGATAAAAATACTTAAAACAAATATAACTCTAACCTTGCGCCACAATATTTTATTCATTCATCTCCTCTTTTCTATATAATAATTACTACTATTATACTATATTATATAATCAATCTCTCTTCCACGTGGCGTAGTACTTATTATGATTATTCAATAACATCATGTAATAATCCCGCAATTATAGTACTCTCATCTCCTTCCATTTCCGCTAACAGTATAGCCACATTAATAGAATGAGTTACATATTAACATCCTAATTTCCTTACTTGTCCTTCATGGGCAAAACAAGCAAGCTCATGTGCTTTTTTTACATTGTTAATATCACACTCTATTTTATTATCCTCAATATACTTAATGCATTCTAATATGATTTTTTTATATTCCAACACTTTCACTTCCTTTTCCCACGTGGTAATTATATTATAAAGTATTAGAAAATATATTTCTTTTCCATTTTTGCTATATCGTCAAGTAATTTGTATCTCAATTGAGCTGATTGTATATCTATTTTCATTTTATCACTATTTTTCCAATATTCTTTATTATAGTTTATATTTTAACATAATATTAATTTATGCTGAAACAAAACTAACTACAAATAAATATTCTCGTTAGTTGTTTATTATATGATATTTTTGACATATAATATTGATATAGATATTAAGTTCGTATTTATTTAATAATTAAAAAGTAGCGTGTGAAACATGAGTGAAAGAGTATTAGAATTCACCATATTTTGCATTGAAAGCCTGGCTGAAAAGCTTGGAATAAGTGCTACTGAAGTTTATCCCTTAGTGAAAAATGATACTGATATACTAGATAACTATATTATCCCTTGCTATGAACCTCTTCACACTCAAAGCAAAGCTTATATTGTTGATGATTTAATAGATTTATTGAAAGTAAAGGGTGTTTTATAATGATCGTTTATCATGATTCATATTGTATAGTTGATAATCCCCATATAAGTTTCTCAAGATGATTTAATATCCAAACACGAAGCTTTAAAAAGATTACAATAATAATATTAATAAATCTTTTCCCCACTCCCAATTTTAATTTAACAGTCACTGTTTCTATATTTTTATGCTAACATATTTTTACACTGTTTTAAGTGAGATTTTCTCGTTTTTGCATTTCCTTTGCATCTATTTTGAGGAGTCTGTATTTTAAAATCCAAAGACATATAAAAAGAGATAGAACTCAATTTTCACTGAGTACCATCTCATTTTTATCTACGATTCTATAATTACCACAGACTGCATTCCCATTTCTTTATATCTCATTTCCACTAGTTCTTTATCATAATCAATTAATCCATTACTCTCATACGGATCATTGAAATAATAGCTATCTTCATCATAGCCTACAAGAACCATACAATGTTCATTCGCTTGCCATTGATAAGTTTCACCAGTATCTCTTAATTGCCACTCCATACTTTGAAAACTCGGCCCCAAATTAATAGTTGCCCAAAATAAAACTGGAATTTCTTTATCAATATAATCTTTTACTAAAGTTTCTATGCTTGTTCCCGTAGTATTTTTTACTATCATATCATTGTCTATAATCCTATTTAGTGATTTTTCTATTACAGGAGCAAAGCAGCCATAGCTATAAATACTTCTTGGATCTCCAATGAAAACCTTCTCAGGATTGTCCCCTATAAGAACCCCATCCCATTCCTCTAATAAGGACATATCTAAGTAATTATCTATAAAATCATCTACAGATATACCGTATCCATAATACTGAAGCAGCATAGTGGCACTAACAACTTCACAGCCTGTGGGATATCCGTTAGATTGATCTATATAAGGTACATCTATAATAGATTCTCCTGACAAGTTAATTTCACTACTTTCTTTCGCTACACTTCTCTTTTTACCAGCACTTCTTATAGCTACCCCTGTAGATTCTATATTATTATTCTCGATAGTGTCTTGACTCTCCATGTCTTCTACTTCATAAAAAAATCTTTCTTCACTTCGCCATAGATTTTCCAATACGTTAGCACCTAAAATTGTTGTAATAAACATGGCCATGATTAACATTACTGTACTTATTTTTTTATCTCTACATTTTCTATTACATCTACCCGCTTTTTTTCTACCCAACATCACATTCCCATCCCCCTCAATACTTTCTATGTATTAAGTTTCTCATGACAATAGACATAAAGTATTCAATGAAGTGCAAATAAAATGCAAATTTTTTCATTCTACCATTAACGTTGCTGTAGATTAAATCCAATAAACTCTTGGCTAATTGGATCAAAATATAAAATTAAAGTTATTCTATTTTTTAAAGAATATACTAAAAGCAATTCAGAATCAGTTGAGAAGATGTCATATTCAATCTTCTCCTCATCGCTATCTGCTGCACTCAATACACTTTCTATTGCTTCAGATAATTTGTATAAGGCCTCATCTTCCGCTATATAATGTAATGCTCTAAAATAATCTTGTAGCTTAGAATCCATAGTAGTAACATAATCATCAAGAATCTGATAGGCAGCCTTTATTTCATAAGCCTCCTCAACATTATCACTTCTTTTCTCTTTAGATATAAATGAAATATAATCTTCTCCATCTATAGAAAATTTAATATTATAGGTCTTTGAGTCCTTTGTATTTATAATGTCATTATTTAATAGTAATAATGACTTATCATTAGCACCGTCAACACCTTTTTCATTTTCCTCAAGCCATTTTAAATTATTTACAACTTCTCTTTTAAAGTTATCCAAATCTATATTAGACATTTTCATAAATCTTACAACTAAATTTACAACACCTTGAAAATTGCTCATTTCATATCTTTCATTCTCACTCAAACCAACAACCAATTCCTCATTATACAAATTCCATGGATATACATTTACTTGTGCTTCATCAGACATATCAAATAGCTGTTTTGAAGTTGCAACATTTTCAACTTCCTTAACACTATTCTTATAAGATGGCATAATTTTATAAATGAAGGTTGTCATAAAATAACCTAATAAAATTATTACTATAGATAGAACTAAAGTTACTTTAGTCCCATTTAATAATTTATTTTTCACTTATTCCACCTCCAGTTATATCAATAGTCACACAAGTTCCTTCGCCAACTTCGCTTTCAATAGATATAATTCCATGATGAAGTCTTGCAATTTCAACACAAAGTGCTAATCCCAAGCCAGCTCCTCCACTTTTCCTGCTACGTGATTTATCCACCATATAAAAAGGCTTTACTATCTCCTCTATTTCTTTTTGCGATATGCCTATGCCCTCATCTATTATTTTAATTTTAGTGTTCATTTTTGTAGTGATTGCAATCAACTGTATACTCTTCCCCCTAGTTGAAGCCTTAACCGCATTATCAACAAGATTATATAATAGAGACTTAAAAAGCTCCTTATCCACAGTAAGACTTCCAAAATCAGCAGAAGTAATGAGGTTCAAATCATGACTCTTCAAAATTGGCTTTAAGGTTATTTCAACTTCCTCTATCATATTCTTTAAGCTGACCTTCTTCAGTTCAAGATTCGTTGTACCAACAGTAATCAGCTCCATAAGCTTTCCAGATAATGATCTTAGCCTCTTAGTTTCCTCTATAATTATCCCTGCATACTCCAACCTTTCCTCATCGTTAACATTACGTTTAACTCTTAAAATATCAGCAAACCCAAGGATTGATGTTAAAGGAGTCTTCATTTCATGAGCCAGGTTTGCAATAAATATTCTTCTATCCTCTGCCACCTGAGTTAAAGCTTCCACATTTTTCCCTACTGCCTCGGCCATAATATTCATATTAGTTGAAAGCTGAGAAATTTCATCCTCACCTTTTATATCAAGCCTTTTATCATAATTACCTTCAGCAATTTGCTTTGTGCCTTCATTAACCTTTTGTAACGGTGAAAGTAACCCTCGTACAATAACTAATAGAACGCCCGCCACTATAATTGCACATATAAGACTAGTAAATTTAACATAGTTCATCTGTTCCTTATAAAGAGTGAAAATTTGAGTTACATCATAAGAGGTTACAAACTTATAAAGCTTTCCCTCAATATTCACCTCTGAGCCAATTATCATATAATTAAGCCCCTCATAATCTATAATCTCAACATAATGATTTGAAGTCTTAACTGTAGCTTGAAGAACTTCCATCTCCCACTCAACAGGTAGTGAATTATTTTCAACGATTCTCTCATTATCCCTATAAAGCGAAATTCCAATGGAACTTTTACCTTCTTGCCCTTCAAAAATATCCATAACAATTTCTAAAACTTCATCTTCATTTAAAAATGATACAGTTTTTTTCAATCTGTTATAAATAACATTGCTTCTCATATTAGAAACTAAATACTCATGCTCAGATAAAGCACTCTTTTCTTCTCGCTCAATCACTAACTTATGATTATTGAAAACTAAAAGGGTTGAGGTTATATTTATAGCCAAAATTACCAGCACCAGCGTACATAAGAAAATCTTTTGCCACAGCTTCATATTACTTCTCCAATCTATATCCCAGCTTCGGAATAGTGATCAATTTATTTTTCAACCCAACCTTTCGTCTAATCTGTTGAACATGAATATCTACAGTTCTAGATTCTCCCACAAACTCATAACCCCACACCGCAGCCAGTAGCCTTTCCTTTGTTATAGCAATATCTTGATGCTGCAAAAAGAATACTAAAACATCGAACTCCTTAGGTGTTAAATTAATTTTTATACCTTCTTTTAATACTTGATGTTTATCAATGTCTACTTCAAGGTTATTATAGCTTAATATATTTTGATTTTTGTGGGTTCTCCTAAGAACTACCTCAATCCTAGCCAAAAGCTCCACCGCTTCAAAAGGCTTCACAATATAATCTTCTGCCCCTAGTTTAAGCCCTCTAACCTTGTCCATAACCTCCTGCATAGCCGTTAAAAATATAACTGGAACTTCTCTACTATTAATCTCCTGAATAACATGAAAACCATCCATATCTGGAAGCATCACATCAAGAAGAATTAAATCAAAACGTTCTTCTTTAACCCTATTTACAGCCTCTTTTCCATTATTACAAATATGTCCTCTGTAGCCTCCAATAGAAAGAGTCACCTCTATCATCTTTGAAATATGTAGATCATCTTCAACAATTAAAATATCTATCATCTTATCCCCCGTTATATTTTAAATTTATTATTTATATAGCAACCATTTTACTCATACAATAATTATGTACTTATTATATCATATTTGAATTAATATGTATTTTAACCCAACTTTTATAATTACTATTAAATACTACCAAAAGTAAAAGGACTATTGCATCACACAATAGTCCCTTCTAAATTATTTTATATTCCTTCTCTTGGAGATGCCATGTATAAAAGTGCGTTAACGATTGCTGCTGCAACGTTACTTCCACCTTTTCTGCCTCTTGCTATGATAGCATTTGCTCCTGAGTTTATGATAAGTTCCTTAGACTCTACTACATTTACAAAACCTACAGGAACTCCAATTATTACTTCTGGATTAATTTTTCCTTCATTGATTAGCTCATCTAATCTCATTAATGCTGTTGGTGCATTTCCTACTGCGATGATTACTGGCTTTTTAAGTTCTGTAGCCTTCTCCATGCAAACTGCTGCACGAGTTACCCCTTGTTCCTTTGCACTTTTAGCTACGTCTTCATCAGCCATAAAACAGTGAACCTCACAGCCAAGTCTTGCTACTGCAGCCTTATTGATTCCTGATTTAGCCATATTTGTATCTGTAACTATAGCTGCACCATTTTTTAAAGCTTCTATAGCCTTTTCTATTGCTCCCTCAGAAAAATACATATTATTTATATACTCAAAATCTGCTGTAGTATGTATAACACGTTTGATGATTGGTGCCTTTTCTTCATCAAGAGTTATTCCATTTAATTCACTAGTAATAATTTCAAAGCTTCTTTTTTCTATATCCATAGGATTTATTTTTTCCATAAAATACTCCTCTATTTATCTTTATTTTTTTCTCCAAACCTTATGCAAGCTTCCACAAATCTCTCTGCAGCCTTCAGGTTCCCCCAAAGGTGCATATGAGGATATCCTGCAATCATACTGCTGCTTCCATGAATACAGTGCCACTGTCTTCCTGTAATAGGCTTCACAGCTAAAAAGTCCTCGCCACATAGATCACTATCTGAATAGTGGAATTCATGGGCATTTATTTTTTCATCCTTGGAGAGTAGAAGATTATCCCCTAGAGATGTAAGTGTTGTATATCCAAATCTTGATAGTTTATTGGTAAGCATGGAAGTAGAATCTATAAGATTTACCATATCAAATTCATTGCCCTGCTTATCTTTTATAGATTTTTGCAGATACATAAATCCACCACATTCAGCGATAGTTGGTAATTCAGCATTAACGGCTTCCTTTATTGACTCTAGCATAGATTTATTTTCACTAAGTTCCTTTGCATATAACTCTGGATATCCTCCACCTAGATATAATCCATCTATATCTTCTGGTAATTTCCCATCCCTTAATGGTGAAAAATACTTTAGCTCAGCTCCCATAGTTTCTAGAAGTTTTAACGCATCCTCATAATAAAAACAGAAGGCATTGTCCCTTGCTACTGCAATTTTACAGTTACCTTGCTTTTCTACTTTAACTTCCTCATAGATAAGTTCCGTTGCTTCTTCTCCCAGCTTTAAAAGTCCTTCAATATCAATATGTTTATCCACCGCATCAGCTAATAAATTTAGTCTTAATTCTAAGTCTCCTACTTCTTCTGCAGTAACAAGCCCAAGATGACGGCTCTCTATTTCTGCTTCAGGAACCTTTGGAAGGAAACCATAAACCTTAACCTTACAATGCTCTTCAATGATATCTTTATAAGTTTTATACATCATTGCTGAAGTTCCATTTAAGATAATTCCCTTAATGTTGTTCTGTCCAAAGTTTAGATATCCATTTACTACAGCGGCAACTGATAGTGACATTCCCGAAACATTCACCACAAGGACCATAGGCGTATCAGTAAGTGTACTTATATCGCAGGAAGAATACTTACTTGTCTTTCCGCCTAAGCCATCGTAACAGCCCATAACACCTTCAACTATAGAAAAATCAGCCTCTGCTCCAGTCTTTGCAAACAAATACTTTGTTGTATTTTCTCCACATAGGAATGGATCTAGATTTCTAGATTTTGTTCCAATAATCTTTGAGTGAAACATTGGGTCTATGTAGTCTGGCCCACACTTAAAAGATGCCACATTGTAGTTTTTTCTAACTAAAGCTTTTAAGATTCCGCAGGTAACAGTGGTCTTTCCGCAACCACTGCCTGTTCCTGCAATCATAATTCTATTTATTTTCTTACTTTCCTTCATTTCTGCCTCCGGAAATTATATACACAGGATTATTGGCAGTCATCATGTTATAGCCGCCAATTTTCTTTGATCTTGATGCATTGATACAAACAATTTCAGTTTCAAAACCGTTATCTGCCATAACTTTTATAGCTTCATTTAAAGTTTCTAAAGTAATGGCATTAACTGCAATAAAAATCTCAGGATTTTTCTCTACAAGAACCTTTATAATTGAATCCATGTTACCTTTACTTCCACCGATGAAAGCTTTATCTGGCTTTGGTAAACTGTATAAAGACTCTGGTGCCATTCCATGAATAGTAACTACATTGTATCCACTTAAAAGTTTCTTGTTCTCTTCAATTAAATCAATACCTTCTTTATTTTGTTCAATGGCATAAACTAAGCCTCCATAGGCTTTTCTAGCCATTTCAAAAGATACAGAACCTGTGCCTGCACCGATGTCATAGATAATGTCCTTAGACTTAATCTTCATCTTTGCAGCTGTTACAAAGCGAACCTCTTCCTTTGTCATTGGTACCTTGCCACGAACTAATTCCTCATCCATTATAGCCATATTGTGGTCAACACAATTTTCATTTTCTATGATTAAAACTGTTAGGTCAGCAAAGTTTAACTTTGAAAGTTCCTCTGCTGTGCCTTCTACAATCCTTTCACTATCCATTGAAAGATTTTCTCCTGCTATAGCTCTTACATCCTTTAAGCCTTGAGAGCATAAATATGAGCAAATATCATGAGCTTTGTTGTTTCCTCCAGTTAAAACAAATAACTGTGGGAAGTATGATATTGCACCCAAGATAGAATTATTTCTTCCATGAAGACTTACAATCTTCATACTCTCATAGCTTCTAGAAGTCTTTGAACAAAGATACTGCATGCTGCTTATACCACATATAACTTCAACTTCACACTTATCTTTTAAATTCTTTAAAAGAGTCTTTGCCATGCTAAAGAACCCTGTATCTCCTGATACTAAAACAGCTACTTTATTTGCACTAGAATTTAAAACCGTGTTAGTCATTTCTGAGATAGCTACATTTTTAATATCATTACATAGCTCACTCATTAAATCCCCAATCCTATTGGTACTGTATATCTCATCACACTCTTTAATTAACTCCTGAGCATAATTAGTGAGATATTTTATCTTTCCAGTTCCTGCACCTATAAGATAAACTTGTTTTAGCATATTGCTTCACGAATCCTGTCTGCTAAAATATCTGCAAGTCTTGAATCTTCTCCTAAAGTATTTCCCATAGTTATTTTTACATTTTCTTTGTTCTCTAAGTATTCTTCAATTTCTTTAGGAATATCTTCTCTTATGTGAACTCCTGAGAATAAGAAGTATGGAATAACTTTTATATCAGTTACGTCTTTTTCTATTAATTTATCTAATCCTTTTTCTAAGTTAACCTCTGAAAATTGAAGATAAGCTGTCTCTATAATTACATCTTTTAATTGCTTTTTTGTTTCCTCTGCTATCTTTGCAAGAGTTAACTCTGTTTCCTTTTCTCTGCTTCCGTGTGCTAATATTAAAATACCTTTTTTCATTTTATTTTCCCCCTAAAATTTCTTTAATTGTTTCTTCTGCTGCTTCTAGAGTTTTATCTATATCTTCATCCGTGTGCGCAAAGCTCATGAACATTGCCTCAAATTGTGATGGAGCAAGGTAAATCCCTCTTTCCTCCATTTTATTGAAGTACTGTGCAAAAATCTTTGTATCACTATTTTTAGCTTGTACGTAGTTAGTAACTTCTCCCCTTGTGAAGAAAGGACACACTAACGATCCAACCACATTTACAGACATTGGTGCACTATATTTTTCTGCTAATTCTTTTAAACCATTAGCTAATTTCTCAGCTTGATTATTTATTTTTGTATATATTTCTGGATTTTCATTTAACATTTTAAGTTGTGCAAGTCCTGCAGCCATGGCAACTGGATTTCCTGATAGAGTTCCTGCTTGATAAACTCCTCCAACTGGTGCCACATACTCCATAATCTCTTTTCTTCCACCGTAAGCTCCAACTGGCATTCCACCACCGATGATTTTTCCATAGGTAACTAGGTCAGCTTCAATTCCGTAGAATTCTTGAGCTCCACCCTTAGCTAGACGGAATCCTGTGATAACTTCATCAAAGATTAAAAGGGCTCCATTTTTAGTACACACTTCTCTTAAATCCTTTAGGAATGTTCCCTGTGGAGCTATAACTCCCATGTTTGCAGCTACGGGTTCAACTATAACTGCAGCAATTTCACCATTATTTTGCTCAAATAATTTCTCAACTGTTGAGATATCGTTATACTCCGCTGTTAAAGTATCTTCTGCCGCATTTTTAGGAACTCCTAAACTATCTGGAACTCCCTCTGTTAAAAGTCCTGAACCAGCTTTTACAAGCATACTGTCACTATGTCCATGGTAACAACCTTCAAATTTAACAATTTTATTTTTGCCTGTATATCCTCTAGCAAGACGAACAGCACTCATAACAGCCTCTGTTCCGCTATTTACCATTCTTATCATTTCTATGTTTGGTACCATTTCAGCAATTAGCTCAGCAATTAATACCTCACCCTTAGTAGGTGCTCCATAGCTTAAACCTCTTTGTATAGCTTCTGAAACACTTGCTAAAATTGTAGGATGATTGTGTCCTAAAATCATAGGTCCCCAAGAACAAACATAATCTATGTATCCATGTCCATCGACGTCATATATTTTTGAACCATCAGCTTTTTCTATGAAAAGAGGATTAGACCCTACTGCTCTAAACGCTCTAACTGGACTGTTTACTCCACCTGGAATAACTTTTTTTGCCCTTGTGAAAAATTCTTCACTTGTTTTGTTTAGCATATTATTCACTCCTTTAGCCTATATCACCCTTTTTAATCGCCTGAGCAATTTCTTTTGCATAATAACTTATTAATATATCCGCTCCAGCACGGAAAATTCCCACAGTACTTTCACACATAACTCCATATTCATCTATAAGCCCTTGAGCTGCTGCAGCCTTAATCATTGCATATTCTCCACTTACACTGTAAGCAGCTAAAGGTAAGTTTGTGTTTTCCTTAACTTCTTTAATTACGTCTAAGTAAGAAAGTGCAGGCTTAACCATTAAGATATCTGCTCCTTCGTTGGCATCTATAAGAGCCTCTTTTAACGCTTCTCTCTTATTGTGATAATCCATTTGATAAGTCTTTCTGTTTCCAAAAGAAGGTGCTGAACCTGCTGCATCTCTAAATGGACCATAGAAAGCTGATGCATATTTAACTGCATAGGACATTATTGGTGTATTAAGATGTCCATTCTTATCTAATAATTTTCTTATAGCATCAATTCTTCCATCCATCATATCAGATGGAGCAACCATATCTGCCCCAGCTTCTACATGAGAAAGAGCAATTCTTGCCAGGTAATCAAGAGTTGTATCATTGTCCACATCACAGTTATTTAGAATTCCACAGTGACCATGAGAGGTGTATTCACACATACAAACATCTGTTATAATCTGCATCTCAGGATACTGATCTTTTATTTTTCTGATTCCTTGTTGAACTATTCCATCCTCAGCATAAGCCTGAGAACCAACTTCATCCTTGTGATTTGGAAGTCCGAAAAGAAGGACTGAACGCACGTCATTTTCTAGTGCTTCCTCAATAGCCTCTCCAATTCTATCTGGACTATAGTGAAAATTATTAGGAAGAGATGAAATCTCTGATTTTATGTTATTGCCTTCCTTTAGAAATAGTGGATATATTAAAGATTTCGGTGAAAGCCTTACCTCTCTAACCATATCTCTCAAAACATCACTGCTACGTAATCTTCTTGGTCTTACGTTATCGTTCATAAATGACATGCTATTAGCCCCTTTCTGTTACTTCAACTAACTTCTCAAGCATAGAAGCTATGGTTGCTTTCTCAGATACTTCTGTGACAAAACCATACTCCTCAGCTATCTTTAAGGTTTGCTCTCCTATACATAGAGCTTTAATATTTTTTATATTTAATCCTTCTATGGAGTTTACAAAACCATGAACTGTAGACGCACTAGTAAACATAACCCAATTCACTGAGTTTTCTTCTATCTTACTTTTTACTTCATTACTATCTGGATTTTTATAAACTGTATCATAAAGTGGTACTACTTTAAAATTAACTCCCTCTGATTCAAGAGTTTCTTCTAAATCTCCATTAGTTTTTAGTGCATTTAAAACTAAAACTTTTTCATTCTTATCTATTGACTTTGCAACAATTGTTCCTAAATGAACACCATCAAACACTTGTGGTACTAAGTCTGCAATAACCCCATACTTTTTAAGCTCTGCTGCGGTTTGTGTTCCAACAGCTCCAATCTTAATATTTCCTAGTGCCCTTACATCCTTGCCCTTTTCAAATAAATCCTTGAAGAAAACTTCTACAGCTGTTTTACTGGAGAAAGTAATCACATCAAAGTCATTAATCTCTGGCATTTTAGCTTCTATAGCTACAGTTTCAATACAAGGATACTCAATTACATCAGCTCCAAGATTTTTTAACTTGTCTGATAAAGTTCCTATTGAATTCTTAGGACGAGTAACTATAACCTTTTGTCCGAATAGTGGTCTTTTCATAAACCAATCGAAGGAATCTGATAGTGAACAAACCTCTCCTACTGCTATTATTGCAGGTGAATGAATTTTTTCCTTTTTAGACTCTTCAACTAAAGTTGAAATAGTAGCTACTATTTTACGCTGATTTGGACGAGTTCCATTTTCAACTACTGCAGCCTTTGTATCTGGATTCATTCCAGCATTTATAAGACCTTCCATTAAAAATGGCATAGATGAAACTCCCATTAAGAATACAAGTGTACCTTTTAATTTTGATAATTCTTCAAAAGGTATACTTAGCTTTCCACCTTCTCTAGCATGTCCTGTGATGATATGAAGAGAGGAACAGAAGTCTCTGTGAGTTATTGGAATTCCTGCATAAGCAAGGGCTGAAATTCCTGAAGTTATTCCTGGAACTACCTCAAAATCTATGTTGTTTTCAGCAAGAAGTTCTAATTCTTCTCCGCCTCTACCAAATACAAATGGGTCTCCACCTTTAAGACGTACAACATCTTTACCTTCTAAAGCTTTTTCAAGTAATATTTTATTTATATCTTCTTGTTGTACTAAATGATTACTGCTTTCCTTACCTACATTTATCATTTCTGCACTGTCTGGAATCATATTTAAAATGTCCTGCGATACTAGTCTATCGTATACTACAACCTCTGCATTTTGTAAAAGCTGTGATCCTCTTAAAGTAAATAATCCTTTGTTTCCTGGACCCGCTCCAACTAAAGCTACAAATCCTTTTTTCATCCTTATCACCTCTTTATTCTCTTCGCTAGCTCTATTCCTAGTTCTCTTGCATTAACTGTTTCCCCACAAATTATATCTTTTCTCATTTCTGAGGTTTCTTCATTATAATACATACCTTTTAATGTAATCTTATCTTCCTCAACTGTAGCAAATGCTGCTATTGGAGCACTACATCCACCATCAAGTTCTGTTACAAATCCACGCTCTGCTGCTGCAACGATATGAGATTCTGCACAATCAAAACTTTTTAAATAGTCATAGTTTTCACCTTTTCTTCCTTGAACAGCGATTATTCCCTGACAAGCTGAAGGTAAAATCTCTTCAACCTCAAAGTATCTTGTTACTCTATCCTCAAGGCCTAAACGATGAATTCCTGCCGCTGCAAGAACTAGAGCTGAATACTCTCCTCTATCCAGCTTTTCAAGTCTTGTTATTACGTTACCTCTTATCGGTGCAACCTCCTTGCCCTCAAAAATATCATTAATCTGAAGAACTCTTCTCTTACTTCCTGACCCTATTGGTGCAGATTCATTAACTTCGCCCTTTGGTAAAATATAAACATCTCTAAAGTCTGCTCTCTTTGAAAGTGCAACAATCGGTAAATCTTCACTTACCTCCATTGGCATGTCCTTAAAGCTATGAACCGTAAAATCCACTTCACCCTTTACTAATGCCTCATCAAGCTCTTTTACGAAAAGTCCCTTGCCACCAATTTTATCAAGACTTCTATCTAGAATTTTATCTCCAGTTGTCTTTAAGGAAACTATTTCAATTTCTATATCTGGATTATCTTTCACTATGGAATCTATCACCATTTGAGTTTGAATCATAGCAAGCTTACTATCTCTGCTTCCTATCTTAATCTTTCTTTCCATCCCTTTACTTCTCCTCCTTCTGCAGGCATAATCTTATCTTCTTAGCAGTTTCCTTTACTAGTGAGTGATTGTTTCCACCCTTTGATATTAGGCCTCCCACAATTCCCTCATCTTCAAAAACTGCCGGAAAATAAAAGTTACTCTCCTCCTTGCAGTCTGCAACACTAACGAAAGCTCCAGCTCTCTTAGCATCCTCACCTACAACAAAATTAATACTTCTTTGATTTGTAGCTGTAACTACTAACACTTTTCTATCTATATCATCAGATACATATCCTCTGCTTATTACCTCAATCATATTATCTTCTTTAAGTTTCTTTAACTCTTCACATATCTCTGGAGCTACAACCTGAACCATTGCTCCAAATTTAAGTAAAGTATTAACTCTTCTAGCAGCAATCTTACCACCGCCGACTACAAGTACATTTTTATCCTTAATATCTATAAACATTGGGAAAAACTTCGAAGGCTCGCTATAGTTCTTTTCTTCTATTGCCTTACTGTTTATAGTATTTTTCTCTTTACCATCTATGGAATAATTAACTTCAATATCATGCTCGATACCATGGTTATCCTTTAAGCAAATCTTCAGTTCTTCCATGGTAACTGAATCACTGTTATCCATTTCTGACGTTGGACGCTTAATTAAAACTATCTTAGCTCCTACGGCATCTGCTGCTTTTATTTTTTCCTCAAAGCCACCAACAGTTCCTGTATCCTTTGTCACCATGTACTTTATGTTGTACTGCTTCATCATGGCCACATTTATATCATAGGAAAATGGTCCCTGCATACAAATTAGATTCTTACCACCAAATCCAAGTGAACTGCACTTTTCCAGCACCTCTATGGTTGGAAGGACTCTAGGAAACAATCTTTTCTCATATTCAGAAATAGTAGCAAACTTATGCAGTTCCTTACTTCCCGTTGTAACAAGTACATTTCCTGAGGTGCTGGATAGAAACTCCGCAGCTTCCTCAGGATTTTTAACTTCAATTACATTTTCTATTTTTAAGGATGGTCTAACTACTCTTATATATTTAGTTTTCACATTATCACAAGCAGTTCTAATATTTCTGGTAACTATATCTGCATAAGGATGAGTTGCATCAATAACTAAGTTATGTTCCTTTATAAGAGGCTCCATTTCCACCACATCAAGTCTCCCTGTATTAACAGTTAAATTTTTATGGTCTGAAATCATTACACTTCCATATTCCGTTGCCACACAAGCAGTAACTTTCACAGTACTTTTTAAAATATGCTCAACTACCTGTCTACCCTCTGTGGTACCTGCAAATACTAAAATCTTCATAGCCACCATCCTTTCTTCTTTTGACTTATAATTATATATTCTTATGTTTATATATTTTTGTATTCTTATGTTTTTGTGTTTCTATGTTATTGTATTTATATATTCTTAAATCTATATTTTTATTTTCTATATCCTCTTGGAGTTACAAGTCTTCCATCTATTATTTTAGTAGTTTTATTTCCTATAACTACTGTAGTAAACATATCTACCTTAGCATCTGCTAACTCTTTAAGCGTTAAAACACATGAACTTTGACCTTCTCTTGCTATGTTTTGAACATAACCACATGGAGTTTCCTCTGGCAGATTCTTCATAACAATTTCACAAGCCTTCTGTAAGTAATCAGCACGCTTCTTGCTTGATGGATTATATAAACAAATTACAAATCCAGCTTCTGATGCAAGTGCTAATCTTTTCTCAATGCTCTCCCAAGGAGTAAGTAAATCACTTAGTGATATTACTGCAAAATCATGAGTTAAAGGTGCTCCAAGAACTGCTGATGCTGAAGATGCAGCTGTTATTCCCGGTACAATTTCAACCTGTACATTGTGATTTTCATATTCAGAAAGAACTTCTAAAATAAGTCCTGCCATACCGTATATTCCTGCGTCTCCGCTAGAAACCATAGCAACATTTTTTCCGTCAATTGCAGCCTTTACTGCCATATGACATCTATCAACTTCCTTTTTCATAGGAGTTGTAATTATCTCTTTGCCTTCTATTAAGTTAGCAATTAAGTCTGTGTATACTCCATACCCAACGATTGTATCACTGTTTTCAATGGCAGCAACTGCTTTACCTGTCATTTGTGACTGTTCTCCTGGTCCCAATCCTACTACATATAATTTCATTTATTAAATCCCCCTACTTCTTACTCATTTGTATCTGCATATTTTCAAGAAACTCTGGTGATAACTCATCCTTTATAGAACGTAGGCAGATGTCCACGGTCTTGTGAACAGCCTTTTCTATAACGCTTGAATATTCTTCATCATCGTATTCTATATCCATTCCACCGCTGACACGCTGAGTAACTACCTTTTTAATAGCTTTAATTTGATATTGGCACAAGTGAATTTTATACCATCTATAATACTCTTCCTTATGCTCTAAAATAATTCCTTTTATTTTTTCTATAGCCTCATCATTATCTAATTCTTCACTCTTAGCTAAACTATCTATGTTGTAACAAGTAATACTCTCAGTATTCTTTATTTCTGGATCAATATCACGAGGTAATGCAAGGTCAACTAAGCAAAGTTTTTCTCTACGACCTTCCACCATACCTTTTGTTACAGTATAATGTGGACTTGCTGTTGCACTTATAACCATCTCAACACTTGGCAAAAACTCTGCTCTGCTGTCATAAGCTACGGTTTGGCATCCACATGGTACAACAGTCAAATTATGCTTATAGGTACGAAGAGTAATAGTAACATTTGCTCCTTTTTCTACTAGTCTAGTAGAACAGATTCTGCCCATTTCTCCATTCCCAATAACTAAAACATCTTTATCTTTAAGCCCATATTTTTCCTCTAACATACAAACTGCCTGCTCTGCCACTGAAGTTGGCACTGCACGAACTTTAATATTCGTCTTTGCCTTCTTAGCACAAGTTGCTGCCAATCTAAATAAGGTTTCTAGTAAAGAATCTATAGTCTTTACTTCCCTTGCAATTACAGCTGCATTCTTTACCTGAGTTATAATTTGGTCTTCACATAGAATCATAGAACGCAGTCCGCAGGCTACCTCCATAAGGTGATTAATAGCCTTATCACCATTTTTAACTCTAAAGACTTCTTCCATATCCCTTGAATCCACCTTTGCCTCCTTGCAAAGAAGGTCCACAGCATTTACTTTGCAGTCATCTTCACATGATAAATATAGCTCTGTACGGTTACAGGTGCAAATTAACACAGCGCCATTCACCAAGGGATTCATTTTTATATTTTTTAATGCTTCCTTTACTCCAGTTGCAGTAAAGCTTAGCTTTTCTCTAGCTTCGATACTCGCTGACTTGTGATCAACGGAAACCATAACTATATTCAAAACTTGCACCTCCAGTTAATTTGTGAAATAGCTACTGTAACTCCATTGCAGGAATACTTTCTTAATATAAGTTCACCGCCCATTGACTCTCCAGTCTTCTGTGCAGATCTCTCACATACATTATCTACACCAGTTATGGACTTTACAAAAGCTGAAGAAGTAAACTCTCCCTCCACTTTTAAAAGTTCCTCTGCGCTGTAGGTAATAAATTTAAGATCCTCTTTCTTGCAATACTCTAAAATAGCCTCTTCCTGTGCCTTTATATCTATAGATGCCACACTTTTTATCTGCAGCACCGAAATGTTTTCTTCTACTAAAACATTATTTAACACTTCTTGAAAGTTATCAATAGGTGTATTTCTTCTGCATCCTACTCCTAGAATATACTCCTTAGGAATCAAGTTTAAGGTTTGCTTAAAGGGACTTTTATTTTTATCCCCACTTATGCAAATCCCAACTTCATAATTATCTCCTAGCTCAACTCCTTGCGGGAGCTTGCCTTCAATTGGAAAGTCACAAATTAAACCTACTGATTCACCTCGTAATATAGCTGAAGAGATGTATTTTATTTTTGAAATATCTACAATACTACAACCATTCTTCACTGCCCAAGTGTCTACTGCAAACTTTCCATGACCATCAGTTGAGGTAGTTATGATTGGTTCCACCCTAATAGCTTCTGCAATTTCTTCAGCTAATTCATTTGCTCCCCCAATATGTCCTGAAAGAACTGGAATTACAAAACGTTTCACATCATCCATCACAAGAACCGCGGGATCCTTTCCCTTGCTCACTATGTTTGGTGCAATTGCTCTAACAGCAATTCCTAAAGCCCCAATAAAAATAACTCCATGAACTTCATCCTCAAAAGCTTTTCTAGCAAAATCATACACACTACAATTTAGTTTATCCACTATTTCACTAGGATATTTACCAAAGACTTCAACCTCATAACCTTTGGCTATTAACGTTGAAAATACTTCTTTAGAAAGTTCAGCCCCACTTTGAGTAAAGGAGATAATTTGTATTTTCATTACTTTTCAGCCTCTCTGAATTCATGAGTGAAGGTTGGATCATATAGCTTAGAACGCTCGTAAGTATTTCCTAAGAAACCTCCAACTAAAATTAAAGCAGTCTTATTGATTCCATTTTCCTTAGCAGCCTGACTTAATCCCTCTATTGTAGTACGTACAACTATTTCATCTGGCCATGTAGCCTTATATACGATTGCAGCTGGAGTATCAGCCTTATATCCACCTTTAATTAATCTTTTCCTAAGTTCTTCAAGCATTCCTGAACTTAGGAATAGAGCCATCGACGCTTGGTGAGAAGCTAATTTTGAAATCTCTTCCTTCTCTGGCACTGGAGTTCTACCCTCCATACGAGTTAATATTACTGTTTGACTTACAGTTGGAAGAGTATATTCTGTTTTTAAAGCTGCTGCAGCTCCACAGAAAGAACTTACCCCTGGAACAACACTGTACTCAATTCCCTTTTCTATAAGTATATCCATCTGCTCTCTGATAGCACCGTAAATGCTTGGGTCTCCTGTATGTAAACGAACAGTTAATTGATTATTCGCTTCACCTTTTTCCATAACTTCAATTACTTGCTCTAATGTCATTGAAGCACTATTATGTATCTCACAGCCTGGCTTTGTGTAGTCTAAAAGTTTAGGGTTAACTAATGAACCCGCATAAATAACTATATCCGCCTGCTCTAAAAGATTTTTTCCTCTTACTGTTATTAAATCAAAAGCCCCTGGGCCTGCACCTATAAAATATACCATTACTTCTCGTCTCCCTTAACAATTATTATTGAAAAATAGCTTGATTCATTTGGAACTTCACTTAAGTTTTGATAAGTTTTTTCATTAGCCATGGCACAACACTCCACCATTTTAGAGGAATTTTCGTATCCTAGCTCCTTTAAAGTTTCTTTTACCTTACCAAGACTTTTCCCACTCTTCATAAGAACCTTATTTCCCGAAAGTCTTAAAAGCTCATCTGAACCTTCATAAGAAGCTGGAATTATGTGAAGAGCATCTCCACCATCACAAAGCGAAATGTTTAATGCCGCTGCCCCTGCACAAAATGAAGGAACACCTGAAATAATTTTAGCTTCATATCCTCTTTCTAAAATTATTCTGTGAACATACATATAAGTAGAATATATACATGGGTCTCCTAATGTAATAAATGCTACATTTAGACCTGCATCTAATTTTTCTATTATTGCATCAGCACTGCTATTGTGACCTGCCTTTAATCTTTCCTCATCACGAGTCATAGGCATATCACAGTATAAAATTTCTTTTTCTGCTATAAATTCTGAAACTATATTCATAGCCGTTTTTTCACCGCCAGTATCAGGCACCGCAATGATATCTGCATTTTGTAATGTCTCCACTGCTGCTAATGTTAAAAACTTCTTATCTCCTGGTCCAACTCCTACACCGTATAAAATTCCCTTCACTACTTTTCCTCCACTTCGTCTATTAAACTTCTTCACTTTTAGACAAGTTGCATAAGTAACTGCATCATAAATTCTGCACTTCCTCAATTAACCTTCTTGCTCCTGCTGTCATGTGGACATAACTTCCCTTATTGGTAAAAGTCATAACCTCAATTTCACAGTTTTCACCTATTCTATATTTTAAGTTGTAAGCAATCTTCTTCATGACTGTCTTCCAAACTTCTTCTAACAAATTCATTTTATCAAGGATACAATCAATCTCATCTGTTGTAGTTGCCTCCATAATCTGAGTTACTTGCTCCCTAGTTCCTCCAGCCAGAGCTCCATGGGCCGCAAATATTTCATTTCTTCCATCAGCAACTCTAGAATGAGTATTCATAATCCCCGCTGCAATTTTACTTATCTTACCTGCATGGCCTATAAGTAAAATCTTCTTCACTCCTCTATACACTGTATAATCTAAAGCTTCACCAATATAATTAGAGCATTTAATTCCTGTATCTAAATCTATTCCAAACTCCCTTAGGGCAAAATCCCTTCCATAATTCCCGGGACATATTAGTAATTTTTCTTCCCTATTAGCAGTTCTACTGTCAATTTCTACATGAATTGTATCAATCAAAGCCTTTTCACTCATGGGCTCAACAATTCCACTTGTACCAAGAATTGATATTCCTCCAAGAATTCCAAGCCTTGGATTAAAAGTTTTCTTTGCGATTTCTTCTCCATTAATAGCACTGATGATAACCTTAAATCCACCTTCATAATTAAACTTCTTTTTAACTTCCATCAAAACTGAACTTATCATTCTTCTTGGAGTTGGATTTATTGCAGCCTCACCTATGCCACAAGCAAGACCACTTTTAGTTACTCTTCCTACTCCTTGGCCACCGTCAATTATTATCCCTTCATGAATTTTGCTCACCGTTGAGCAAATTCTCATTCCATGGGTGGCATCAGGATCATCTCCGCCATCCTTCATAATTTTACAGCTCACACTATCGCCATCCATAGTAATATCCTCCACATCGAGGATTAGCTGCATTCCTTTAGGTGTGTCAACTATAACTTGTTCCTGTGTTTCTCCTGTTAAAAGCATTATAGCTGAAGCTTTTGTTGCTGCCGTCGCACAACTTCCAGTAGTATATCCAAGCTTAAGCTCTTTACCTTCTTTAACTACATACTCCTTCATCTATCTATCCTTCTCCGCTAATATTTTCTTAATACTTGCTCTTGCAGCTGATATCGTTGCTGCACTTTCATCTACATCGAGCATATCTTTATCCTTTAAAATCTCCATTAAATGAGCTATTCTAGGAAGTCTTAAGGAATGCTTTCTTAAAATATCTGCTTGCGCAAATATTTCCTTAGGTGTTCCCTCTATAATCACTTTACCTTTATCAAACACAAAGGCATGTTCACAATATAGCGGAACAATATCAATATCGTGGGTTGCAACTACAATGGAAATTCCCGTAGTTTTTTTTATTTCTAAAAGCAGACCCATAATCTCACTAACTCCAGCAGGGTCAAGTCCTGCTGTTGGTTCATCTAATATAATTACTTTTGGCTCCATTACAAGAACTCCTGCAATAGCAACCCTCTTTTTTTGTCCGTAACTTAAAGCATGGGTAGGTCTTTTTTCTAAATATTTAATTCCTACCTTTTCAATTGCATGATCAACTCTTCTAGTAACTTCTTCTTCAGAAAGTCCTAAGTTTATGGCACCAAATGAAATATCTTTTCTTACACTTGAAGAAAACAATTGGTCATTAGGATCTTGAAAAACTATTCCGACCCTTTTACGCATTTCTCTGATACCTTTTTTATTGTAAACAACTGTCTTTCCATCAAAGATTACTTCTCCAGAGTCAGGAGTTAAAACTCCATTTAGATTAAGAAAAAATGTGGATTTACCTGCGCCATTTCCACCCATGATAGCAGTTATCTTCCCCTTTGGAATACCCATTGTTATATCACTTAGTGCATCTTGTTCTCCATCATAGGAATAGCATAAATTTTTAGTTTCAATTATAGTCTTACTCATAGTCAAAAGCCTCACCACTTCTTTCCAATTAATACAAAACCTTTTCCATTAGTCCTGCACCCACCAATATAATGCTAACTAAAGTTGTACTTATATATAAACTCTTAGCTGATGCATAGGTCTGCTTTAAAAATTTCACATCCCCATCATAGCCTCTTGATTCTAATGACATAAATACCCTATCAGCTCTTCTGTAAGCACGTAAAAATAACATACTTATCATTTGCCCTGTGGACCTTACCGCTGTTTTAAAGTTTATATTTCCTAATCTCGAGTCCTGAGCAATCCTCATATTTGCAGCTTCTTCCCAAATAATAAATATGAATCTGTAGATAAGTTCCATTAAAGAAACTATTAAAGTTGGAAGCTTAGTTCCACGTAGAAACTCAAATAAATCTATCATCGGAGTATTAAGGGCTAAAAAATACATTGAGCTTACGGCTCCTAAAGCTCTCGTTATCAATGTTACTCCTAACATTAAGGACTTACTATCAACTCCATAGCTATAGTTTCCTAGGTTAAAACCTATCAAAAGATTTTGTCCTATATCATATCTATTCACAATGACAGTTATAGTTCCAACAATTAAAAATGCTAAAGGTATCATTAAAAGCTTAATATATTTCTTCGTTGAGATACCGCTGCTTTTGATAGTTGCAAAACCCATAATAAAAATTGTCAGTATGCCTACTGATGGTGAATTCATCAGTAAGCATATTGAAAGAGTTATCAAAGAAAATGCTAGCTTTCCTCTAGGATCTTTATTTAAAATCTTTGACTTATAAGCATAATCATCTATCTGAATCATTAATTATTTTCCACCTGTGGCTTTCTTGCTGTAATTCTACCTAAGATAAATGCCACTACACCGGTCCCTATTGCTGCTTGTAGTGCGAAAAGTAAGGATTCTATTTCTCCACTCTTTGGCTCTAATATAGATTCTGCCCAAGGTTCATAATCTGGAGCAATTTCTGTGATTGCATCCATGGCAAGTCCATCTGCACCGCCAAATTCAGCATTTTTTAAAAATAAAAGAGGTGCTCCTGCAATAAACACAACTAGTAGTAATAATAATAAGTTCTTTTGATATAATTTCATATATGTTTTCCTCCTTTTCTAACTTACTCATTATCATGTTTCTTCCAATAAGTAAGTTCGAATTGCTAGATCTGCCATTTTGGTATAGATTTAAATTCTCACTTACTGAAGAACAGATAGCTCTTGTAATTCTTTTCTGCTATACTTCTCTAAAATATTATAGATAACAACTGTAACTAAACCTTCGCATATAGCTAATGGTATTTGTGTTAAAGCAAATATAGATAAGAACTTAACAAGGGAACCCATTATTCCAGCTCCACCATCTGGGAATGCTACTGCAAGCTGAACTGAAGTAACTACATAAGTAAGAAGATTTCCAAGAGCCGCTGCTAAAAATACTGCTACACCGTTTTTAGCACCCCATTTCTTAGAAAGTTTAAATACTCCATAAGAAACAAACGGTCCTACAATTCCCATTGAAAAAGTATTTGCACCAAGAGTTGATATTCCTCCATGAGCAAGTAATATAGCTTGAAATAATAAAATTATTACACCAATTACAGCCATGGCTGAAGGTCCAAATAGAATTGCTCCAAGACCTACCCCTGTTGGGTGAGAACAACTTCCTGTAACTGATGGTATCTTAAGTGCTGATAAAACAAATGCAAAAGCTCCACACATAGCAAATAGAACTAAATGCCTGGACGATGTTGCCACCTTCTTTTTAATAACAAAAAATCCAGCAACTACAAATGGAATACACACAATTGCCCAGCCTATACACCATACTGGTTGTAAATATCCCTCTGCAATATGCATTGCATATGCATTACTTGGAATCAACATCATTACGCATAACATTAAGACCATAACTTTAAATTTCGAATTTTTTTTGTTCATACAAACTCCTCCTTAAACACAATAAAAGCCTTTACTTCTTTGAAGTAAAGGCTTAAGTTTGCATATTTAAAACACAGCGACGCTAAAAAAGCTTATTACTGTGGCAAACTACACCCTTCATACTCTGTGAAGTCATAGAAATTTCGCATAACAATATCTTATGCGAATAATACTGGCAGGTATTCCGACTTAAACATCTTAGTTTGCTTTCACCTTCCCAAATAAAATTCAGTGGTCTTATAAGCTTGGTAAGCCTATGAAAGCATTCTCCGTTATTACGGCAGCAGGACTGTTTAGGATTCTAACCCAATTCCCTTTTATGTATATACAATATACAACCAATATTCCTTAACTATATTCTTTTGTTTATTAACATAATTCTATCATATCACTTCATATCTATCTTTTCAATATTTTCTCAAAATTTAAAATTAATTTATACTCCTTTTGCATTTTCGCCATATTTTTATCAAACCAATTCTGTTAGACACGTTTTTGTCAAATAATTACATGCTACTTTACAGTTATTTTAAATTTCAAATTATATATTACTTATATTATCTAGCTCCCTTGATTTTAGAATTACGCTTACGAGATATAACAAATGTAGCTACTCCAGTAATAATTGCCGCTAAAGCAATCAACCATGCTATTGGTATTAAAAAGAATGGCTCTACTAAAGTTCCATCTTCCAGAACCTTAGAACCAATAACATTAAATGCTATTACACACATAACATCTAAAATAATTAATATAAAAGTTGGTATATATTTTTTCATAATTTCACATCCATTCCATATAAATTTTACTTCTCTACTTCTCTACTTCTGCATACATATTATATATTACTTATATTATCTAGCTCCATTAATTTTAGAATTACGCTTACGAGATATAACAAATGTAGCTACTCCAGTAATAATTGCCGCTAAAGCAATCAACCATGCTATTGGTATTAAAAAGAATGGCTCTACTAAAGTTCCATCTTCCAGAACCTTAGAACCAATAACATTAAATGCTATTACACACATAACATCTAAAATAATTAATATAAAAGTTGGTATATATTTTTTCATAATTTCACATCCATTTCATATAAATTTTACTTCTCTACTTCCTTAAACGTTTCTATAATTCCTCAACTCTGGGCATCTTCTATACAGCTTAAGATCTAACTTTTTCTATACTTCTTCATTACTTCTATACTCTAAAATGTCTCCCGGCTGACAATCTAACGCCTTGCATACAGCCTCCAGCGTAGTAAATCGAATTGCCTTCGCCTTATTATTTTTTAAAATTGATAAATTTGCCATAGTAATACCTAGCTTTTCTGAAAGCTCCGTAGAGGACATCTTTCTCTTTGCCATCATTACATCTAAATTAACTATTATCATTCATGTCCCCTCCTTATATTACCAAATCAGCTTCTTCTTGAAGTTCAATACCACTGCCTATTAATTCCCTTACTATTGAGGAAATTATAAATATCATTAGAGCTCCCATCATTATCACTAAACAAAGTAGATTACGATAAATAAATATAAATCCAACTAGAAATAAAATGAACTCCATAAGAGCACAAATACTAATTATTTTAAGCTCTCTCATACTACTTTGGTAAAATACCTTTCCTTTTAGTAATCTTCTACTAAGTTTCACAACTGATATTCCAATAAGCAAAAATGGTATGGCCGATATATATAAGAATATAACTACTCCAAACTCTGATTCCTTACCTAATACATTAACAAAATACCAATCCACTATTTTAGGTAATAAAATACTAGCTATAATAACAAGTGTTACTGAAATAACTGATATAAAATAAAGACCTTTTCTAAATAAAACATTTTTCATTTTCATAACTCCTAACTTTAATTAAATTTTTTCATATTTATTTTTAATCTGTATAAGTAAATAAATAAACTTCATTTGTTTGTTCTTTGTAAAAAATATCTATACAGGTCAGCTCATTCTCCTTTGAACTTACCTGATAGAAATAAATTTTATCTTCTTTAAGCATCTCCTCTAAAATCGCCTTATACTCAGCCTTATCTTTCCCTAAATCCAAACATTGAGAGTCTATTAAAATATTATAATTTTCTCTATTAATCTCTATCATCAATGGCAAATTAATTTTTTCATTCTCTAAATACGTTAACTTAATAATTTTCTCTTCACCGCCACCGAAACCACCAGAGGTATTCATTAAACATTGTACTTTTTCAGTATTTAGCAAGTTTAAATTCCATTGATTATTTATTTCTTCAATAATATTAGACTGATGGTTATGTATCCAAATTACTCCGCCTGCAAAAGCTATTAGCACTACACTTAAAAATAAGGATATTTTTCTCACATCACTCCCCCCTTAAGATTATTTTATCATCTCATATGTTATATGTCAATATTTTTTTATTGAATAACAATAAATAATTATTGTATTTAACAAAGAACCATATACTTTGGATATTTAATCCAATGATGATATGATAATTCTACAGAGTCATATTTTTAAGCATTATTTTTATATTTCTTTAATGCGATAACACTAAACAAGCCTTTACTTTCTTAAAGTTCAATTATTCGACCACATTGATTTGCTATAAAAGGATTATGGGTAAAATATGGCTTTGGAATAGTTTTAACTTTCCCTATTTAGTATTAAGCAGCTAAAAAAGCTAGTAATTTTTACTAGCTTTTTTATGTCTATATTAATCTAACTATTTCTTCTCATGAGTTAAAGTAACCACAGAAATCTCAGGCATATTGAAAACCCTAGGTAAAAGTGGCTTCCCACCTAGACCTCTATTTACTATAAGATTTTTATCATCTATCTTATACAATCCTTCGCTGTACTTTGGGAAAAACTTTCTCTCTGGAGATAAAAGCCCCCCTACACCTGGCAGCCTTATTAATCCACCGTGAATATGTCCTGAAAATGTTAAATCTGCTCCCCACTTTGCATAACTATCAAAGTAAAGTGGATTATGTGCTAAAAGAATATTATATTCTTGCTCCCTGCACTTACCCAATTCTTTTTTAAGGTTACCTTCTTCAAAATAAGTATCCTTTTTATATCCACTACGAATCTCTCTATAATAACAGAGATCGCACCATACCCCATAAAGATTTATTGATGCACCATTCCTTGTTAATTTCACTTTTATGTTATCTAATATCTTTACTCCAGTATCTTCAAGTTCACCCATAAGCTGTGCATTTTTAGCATTAGAAAGCTTTGTCTCGTTATTTCCTTCAATAAAATATACTTCATAGTTTGTTAGTCTCCTTGCTAGATCTACAAATATGTTAAACTCCACTTCACTAGAGTTAACCATATCTCCAGTCATTACAATTATTTCCGGTTTCTCTTTATCTATAGCTTCAATTAACTTATGGCTTCCATTTCCAAAACTCTTAGAGTGCAAATCCGATAACTGCAAAATCTTAAAACCATTGAAGGCTTTTGGTATTTTTGAAGATGTAATATTATATTTTGATATAGCTATATGGTTGTTCCCATAATATAAAGCTCCCCCAACCGCTGCTATAATTGGTATCATAGTCACTATCATTTTACTTTCACTTCGCCTCCACTTTTAAATCCGACTTAGTATCATTATACTCTAATATGAGAAATTCAATGGTTACAATTAAATTAACATTTAATACCCTTTCTATTATAATCGTACTAAATATATGATTATTTTATAATTATTTCTGTATTTCTGTATTTCTATATTACCCATAAAAATCACATTTTAAAAACCTATATAGGAAGAGAGGTGAAGAAAATGACTAATGAAAATTTTGAAGCTAGCAATAAATTAATTGTAAATAATGATAAACGAGGGTTTGAAGAGATTTATAGGGAGTACAGCTCGCAGAGATACACTTGAAAGTGAATTGGTTCGCTCAGGAGTACTTTCCTTTGCAAATAAGGTTTATGTTAATAAATATGTGGAGTTCCTACGTATATCCGCAGAAACTACTAAATAACCATGATAAAATTATTTTTAGTTTTAAAAGTTTTTAACCCATATATAAAAAGCAGAGATACTAAGGCATCACCTTAACATCTCTGCTTTATAATTTTTATTTTATTTAAGTCTAGTTCCAGTGTCATCCTGCTCTATAAGGCCTTTTTTCATAAGGGCACCTAAAGCTCTCTTGAAACCATTTTTACTGCACTTGAAATATTTCTTTATGTCATCTGGATTAGTTTTATCGTTGAAAGTCATAGAACCACCATTTTTCTTTAGATAATTCATTATAACTTCTTCAACTTCACCCATCTCATCAAGACGTGGCTTTCTAGCTGTAACTTCAACCTTACCATCATCAAAGTACTGCTTAACTCTTACCTTTACAACTTCACCCATTGGGATGTCATTAAAGTATTCATTTCTTAAAATGATTCCTCTAAAAGTATTTTCAAGAGCTATAATAAGATTTCCGTTGTGATGTCTTCCGTAAACTGTACCTTCAACCTCTTCTCCTATCTTGTAGTGAGTAGTGTCGTGAAGGAATTTATCTACTCTAGTTGTAGCAGCTATTCTGTTAGTTTTGTCTACATATAGACTAAATAAATATTTCTTACCTACTTGCAATTCATAAACAGCTTCTTTAAATGGAACTAAAACATCTCTCTCTAATCCTATTTTTACAAAGCTACCTATACTTGATTTATCTACTACTTCAAGGTAAGAAACTTCCCCTACTTGAGCCAATACTGGCTTCATTGTAGCTACTAATCTATCCTTAGAATCTTTATAAATAAATACTTCTATTTCGTCATCAACTTCTATGTTACCAATTATGTTTCCTTTTGGTATTAAAATATCCTCAGATGTTGTTTCTCCCTGTGCATCTAGATAATATCCAAAGTCACAGCTTCTTGCTACCCTAAGGGTATTGATTTTTCCTAATTCTATCATTCATATTCTCCTATTCCAACTAAAAATTTCGTTAAGACACCTATATCTTATCCCAATTCTCAATTCTTAAAACCTATAACTGAGTCCAGTCTATGTACTTGTTAAGTTTTTCTACAAACTTAATTAGGTACTCCTCCTCTAGCTCAGAGAAATTATTAAACTCATAGCTATCGATGTCCAGTACTCCATAGACTACTCCATCCTTTATGATTGGAAGTACAATTTCAGAGTTGCTCGCTCCATCACAGGCAATGTGCCCTGGAAACTCATGAACATTTGCAATCCTTTGAACAGCTTTTTCAGCTACGGCAGTTCCACATACCCCTTTACCTACAGCTATCCTATTACAAGCTGGCTTTCCTTGGAAAGGTCCAAGTACTAACTCTCCTTCTCTCATAAAGTAGAAGCCACTCCAGTTTAACTTATCTATTATAGCATAAATTATGGCCGAAGCATTAGAAATATTAGCATAAATATTCTTTTCTGAGGATAATTGCCCTTCTAAAAGTATCAACATGTACTTATATCTATTTTCCACAGGCAAATTTTTAACCGTATCTATATTTAGCATTACTCCTGAGTATCCTTATGAGCTTTGCCAACTTTAACATAGTGACTAGCTGACTCTCTGTTAGCTTCAATTTCCTCTTCAGTAAGTTCTCTAATAACCTTTGCTGGAACTCCCATGCAGAGAACTCCACTTGGAATCTTCTTATTTTGAGTTACTAAGCTTCCTGCACCTATTATAGTGTTATCTCCAATTTCGGCTCCATTTAATACAGTTGAACCCATTCCAACTAATACGTTATTCCCAATTTTGCAACCGTGGATTATACAGTTATGCCCAATAGTAACGTCATCCCCTATGGCTACTGGAAATCCTCCATGATTATGTACTGAAGTATTATCTTGTATATTAGTATTTGCACCAATAACCATTGTATCCTCATCACTTCTAACAACTGCACTATACCAAATGTTTGAATTCGCTCCTATAATTACGTCCCCTACTACTGTTGCATTTTCTGCAACGAAACAACTTTCATCTACTACTGGTGTTTTTCCCATTACTGATTTTATCATCTTTCATCCCATCCTTACTCATAAGTTTCTAAAATCCCAATCACTACCCTATTTGAATGTATTTTCTTAGATTTCTTCATATTCAATATATAATAATAATATCACAAATTTGAAGTTTATTCTTCCATTGAAAATAAATTCGCACCTTAAATTTATTTTCAACAAAATTTTTCTTAAACTGAGTTTATATGATATTTATAATTATTTTTGGCTAAAATATATTTATAATTTCCTCGCAAAATTTATTTAAACTTTAAATTTAAATACAATGTTAAATAAACAGAATATCTAAGCATATTTTTTATAAAATTTCAATACTTGAATATCAAAACTTTTTATATTACAATACCATATATAGTGTACAAGAACGGAAATGCACACAACATATAGTATTCAGACTATTTAGGGGGTGAATTGCTAATCATTAATTGAAATGATTAGCTTTTATAATGAATAATATTAATAAGATGATTAAAAGGTATTACACAAAGGATTTAGAGACAAATAAAGACCTAACAGTCTATGATTTATTCCAGTGGAAAAAGGTAGATGTAGTTCTTAAGGATTATAAAAAAGGTACTACTCTTGTAGATATGCATGACCTAGAGTTTCCTATCCACTACTCTCAAAATGCTTGCGACATAATCGCATCAAAATATTTTAAAAGAGCATTAGTTCCAAATGAAGTTGGATACGAAAATAGCCTTAAGATGGTTGCTCACAGACTAGTTAATTTCTGGTGTGAATCCCTTAAGGATGAAGGATTAATTGAAACTGAAGAAGAATTCACGATTCTTTATGATGAGTTAGTTTACTGTTTCTTAAATCAAATGTATGCTCCAAACTCACCTCAATGGTTTAACACAGGATTAAAACTATCTTACGGAATTACTGGCGAGCATCAAGGTCACTTCTATTATGATGAGAAAATTAAAAAGGTAGTTGAAAGCGTAGATAACTATACTAGAACTCAAGCTTCTGCCTGCTTTATTCTATCTATCCAAGATAAACTACTTGGACCGCACTCAATCTCCGAGCAATATGTAACTGAAACTAAGTTATTTAAAGGTGGTTCTGGTTCTGGAACTAACTACTCTACTTTAAGAGCTAAAGATGAGCATTTATCAGCTGGTGGGCGTTCTTCAGGAGTTATGAGTTTCCTAAAAGGTTTTGATAGAAATGCTGGAACAATAAAATCTGGTGGTACTACAAGACGTGCTGCTAAAATGGTTTGCCTTGATATCGACCATCCTGAAATATCTGAATTCATAAATTGGAAGGCTAAAGAAGAAGATAAGGTTCGTGCTCTAGGTAAAATGGGCTATGATGCCTCTTTTGAAGGAGAAGCTTACGAAACTGTTTCTGGACAAAACGGAAATAACTCTATTAGATTTAGTGATGAATTTATGCAAAAAGTTGCTGACCTACCAGAGAATCCTGATGCAACCCTGACTTTAAAGGGAAGAGTTGACCAAGGTGTCAATAAAGAAGTCAGCATAAATGAACTTTGGAATGACTTTAATGAAGCTGCATGGCAATGTGCTGATCCAGCACCTCAATTTGATGATACATTCAACGCTTGGCATACATGTCCTGGTGGAGAAGATGGTGAATTTGGTGCAAAGCATAACAGATTAAATTCTACTAACCCATGTGGTGAATATGCTTTCCTAGATGATACTTCATGTAACCTAGCATCAATTAATATATATAAATTCTATGATAAAGAGCGTAAAGCATTTGATTTAGATGGATACGTACATCTAATATCTTTACTACAACTTATGCTTGAATCCTCTGTTCACTGGGGTCAATTCCCTACAGAGGACATTGCAAGAAAGACTTATTTATTTAGAACTACAGGTCTTGGAATTGCAAACCTAGCTTCACTTCTTATGGTAATGGGTTATGCATATGATTCAGAAGAGGCAAGAAACCTTACTTCTGCACTTATTGGTGTACTTACTGGAGCTTCTTATGCTACTTCAGCTCGTATGGCTGAAAAAGTTGGTCCTTTTGAAAAATATGAAATCAACAAGGATGCAATGCTAAGAGTTATCAGAAATCACGGAAGAGTTGCTGGTGCTTTTGATGATGAATTCGAAACTCTTCATTATGAGCCTATCAAGGTTAACCATGAACTTCTTAAGTCAGAAGGAGCTAATGAACTTTCTGATTTACTTAAAGAGCTATGGACTGAAGCGCTAACTCTTGGTGAAGAATTTGGATATAGAAACGCTCAAGTATCAGTTGTTGCTCCAACAGGAACTATCTCCTTTGCAATGGACTGCGGTGCTACCTCTATAGAGCCATACTTCTCTCACTTTATCTACAAGAAGCTATCTGGTGGTGGATTTATGACTATCGTAAATCCAATAATAGAGGATGCTCTAAGAAACCTAGGATATAACGATGATGAGATTAAAGATATCGTTGACTACATTCTAAGAAAAGAAATGGTTAACGAAAATGGATATGAATATGAAAAAATAGTAGATGGAAAAATTGAAGGTGCTCCACATCTTAAAGAAGAGCATTTGCACATCTTTGATACTGCCAACAAGTGTGGAAGTGGTGAAAGATATATTAAGCCAATGGGCCATGTTCTTATGATGTCCGCTATAACTCCACTTATTTCTGGTTCTGTTTCAAAGACAGTTAACCTACCTAAGGATGCTACTGTGGAAGACTTCAAAAAAGTGGTCCTAGATTCATGGAAACTTGGAGTTAAAGGAATTTCTCTATACAGAGATGGATGTAAGGCTAGCCAGCCTTTAAATACTGTTTTAGAAGAAGAGGGCGATGTAGAATTAGAGCAACTTACTTATGAGGAGTTACTTACTAAAGCTAAAGAGCTTCAATCTAAGTGCTGTAAGCCTAACCATATATCCGTAAGAGAAAAACCTCTTGGAATTAGAGTTGGCACTACTCATCCTGCTCAAATTGATGACGTAAAAATCTACACTACAGTAAATAGAAGACCAAACGGAGAAATTTCTGAGATTTATATAACTACAGACAGAGAGGGAACTATTATCACTGGACTTTTAAACTCTCTTTCAAAATCAATCTCAGTAATGCTTCAATACCATGTACCAGCAGCTGATATTGCTAAAATGCTTAGAGGTCAAAAGTATGAACCATATGGCTTCGTACAAAAACACCCTTATATCAAGCATGTAAGCTCAATCTCTGACCTAGTAAGTAAAGTAATTGATATAGAACTTGGTGACTTCTCTCGTTGCCAAATCAAGCCGGATTCTGAAGAAGCTGTAACTTTCACTAACTACAGCCCAGCAGCTCCAAAGGCATCTAGCTCAACTCAGCAAAAAGACTTTTCAAAAGTTGAAGGGGAACGTATCTACTCAGAGACATGTTCTACTTGTTCCAGCACAAACCTAGTTAGAAACGGTACTTGCAAAGTTTGCAGAGACTGTGGAACAACTACTGGATGTAGCTAATAAAAAGGGGCTTTCGCAAAATGCATAAATGCCCTACAAAAATGAATAATAGCTTTAGCTATATGAAAAAGACCTATAAAACTAGTGTGAAATTTCTAGTTTTATAGGTCTTTTATTTATTGGGACTTATAAATATTAATTATGCGACAGCCCCTTTTTAATGTAAAATTTAGAATGAATGATTTTCAGAAATTAGATTATCTAAATTTCAATAAATATATAAATTTTAATCTCCATTTTAACTTCTATATTTATCTAAAAATAATTATATCTCTTTCCATACCTTATAATAAATCCAGCTGATACTATCATGGCTAATAACTCTGCCACAGGTACAGACAGCCATATTCCTGTTATGTCAAATACAGCTGGCAGTATAGCAAGTCCTGCCACAATAAATACAAAGGTTCTTAAGAAAGAAATTATGGCTGAAACTTTCCCATTTGAAAAGGCAGTAAACATTGATGATGCAAAAATGTTAATACCAACAAATAGAAAGCTTATGCTGAATAAAGGAAATCCTTCTATGGCAATGTTATATACATTGCTTCCTCTTGGTGTAAATATCTCCATCATATATGGTGATATCCATAATGCAATTATAAAAACTAAGACAGAATTTAAAACAATAAAACCAATACAAATTCTAAATATCCGCTTTAACTGGTTTATGTTCTCTGCTCCGTAATTATAGCTGATAACAGGTGCTACTCCCATTGAAAACCCCATAAATAGTGCATTCAGTAAGAACTGCGCATAAAGCATAATTGTAATTGCTGCAACACCATCTTCACCTAGATACTTCATTAATATTATGTTATAAAGGAATGTAACTACAGCTACTGCGATATTTGTTACCATCTCAGAAGATCCATTAAGACAACTCTCACCAAGGACTTTTAAGTCTAAAGATGGTCTTTCAAAATAAAGATTACTTTTTCTCTTAAATAAGTAAATTACACCTATAATTGCTCCTAAAGTATAGCAGAGTCCTGTTGCTAAAGCAGCACCCTCAATTCCCATATTTAAAGGTACAATAAACACATAGTCTAAAATTATATTAATAATTCCACATAATATGCTTAAATTCATTCCTAGATTTGGATTTCCTGCTACTACTATGAAACTTTGCCCCAGAATCTGTATTACTAGAGCTGGTGAGAAGAACAACATAGTCTTAAGATAATCTCTACAAAGATCATAAAGTGCATCTGTAGCTCCTAACCCATAAATCATAGGTTTCATAAAAGCTAGTCCTATAATTACACAAACTATACTAATTATAAAACCTGTTACATAAATTAAAGATAGATTTTTTCTTGCTTCTTTTTCTTCACCACTACCAATCTGCCTTGCAATTATCGCACTTCCTCCTGTTGCAAACATGATAGCTACAGCCATGATGACACTCAAAACTGGATAAACTATATTAATGGCAGATAATCCACTAGTCCCAACAAAGCGTGAAACAAATATTGAATCAATGATTGTATATAATGCAGTTATTATCATCATAACTACCGTTGGTGTAGCAAACTTGATAAGAGAAATGAAATTAAACTCTTTTGCAATTGAATTTTCTACATTCTCCAAAATAAACACTCCCCTCTTGATGATTTTTCTTTCATGAATTACAATAAGGTATAGTGTAACCCGATAGTCAATAGGAGGCTTTAATTATGAATATAAATTTACAAAATTACTTTACCACTGGAGAGTTTGCAAAGTTGGTTGGCGTTACAAAGCACACGCTTTTCCATTACGATGATATAGGCATCTTTTCCCCTGAAATAAAGGACGAAAATGACTATAGGTATTACTCAGTATTTCAAATGGAAGCCTTTTTTGTAATCTATACCTTAAAGGAGCTTGGAATGCCTTTAAAGGAAATTAAAGTTTATCTAGATAATAAAAGTCCTCAAGGCTTAATTGAGCTTTTACATAAAGAAGAAAAAGAAATTGATAAAAAGGTTTCTAAACTTCTTCAAATGAAGCAATTAATCTCACAAAAATCTAAGTTAACTGAAAGTTTTTTTCATATTAATACTAAACAAATCTCTATCTGCTATTCAGAAAAAGAATTGCTGCTGTTAACTCCCACCCTTCCATTAGCAGATGATAGAAGCATTGCGGTATCCATAGCTAATCATGCAAAGCATTGTGCAGAAAATTATATTTATACTCCATGCACTACTGGCAACATGATTTCCGCAGAAAATATTCGCCAGCAGGATTATAATAACTATAATTATTTCTATACTAAGATTTCTTCTAATGAACCTAAGGATATTTATATAAAAAATGCAGGCAGCTATCTAACTGCCTACCATACTCAAGGTTATTACACCATTGATAAAACCTATGAAGCTATTCTTAAATATGCTGATAATCACAATTTCCAGCTCAATGGTTATTTCTTTGAAGATGTGATTTTAGATGAACTATCTGTTGATGGTTATGATAATTTTGTAATTAAGATATCTATATTGATTGATTCTATTTAATACCAATGGCTTCTCCAACAGTTCCACCTAGCTTGGTCCAAAAATAATTATGTTCTTTATCTGCTTGTGAGAAGTCTCCACCCTCCCATCGTGCTAAAACCTCTAAAAGATAGTCTCTGTCTTCATAATCAATTTCGCTAACTAAAGATTTTAAACTTTCTATGGATTTATCATCTATAGGAAGTTCTCCCCAAATCTTATTATTTTCTGAAATAATTTTTGTGTTTGACATTCTGTGCATTATGTCATATACGTCTTGCTCTGGATAATAATCTGATGACTTTAACTCTGTTCGATTCCCGTCTTCACCTTCACCTTCACCTTTATTATCCTCCTCCCCATTTATGCCATCAACAATACCTTCTATTTCCTGTTGGTTCTTTTTAGCCTCTAGCTTCCCTGATTTATAGTTCATATAATAGTTATATCCACCAAAGCCACCGCCTACTATTATCACAATTGAAACAACCCAAATTGCTATCTTAACCTTAATCCTACCTTCCACAATATTCCCTCCTAAATATATCTAATTATTAATAATTATACCATTATTAGTGTTTTAAAAACATAAAAAGCTAGTAAAATTACTTTACTAACTTTTTAACGCCTTATATTTATCCTTCACTTGGATCTGGTGCAGGTTTTACTTGGTCTATATATGTCCATGTCTTTCCTAAGTCATGGGATTCATATCTTGCCATTAAATTACCGCCTTCATAGTCTCCATCATCACCTTGAGTAACTAATAAAGTCATAACTCCATCCTTAAGCTCAGGCACTTGAGCTTCATCATATACTTGTTTCCACTGTAAGCCGATATCACTACTTAGTTCTTGTTCTTCTAATATAACTGGTTCAAAAGTTTTTCCTCCATCTTCAGTTCTATAAAGATTAGTCTCATTTCCTTCAATAAATGGATAACTAAAAAATCCTAAAGATTCATCATAGAATCGTGCTTCTCTCAAGAGATAACCACTTGGTCCTGAACCAATATTAGTCCACGTTTTACCGCCATCTACTGTAGTTAATATAGATGATGCTTCTTGACCCATTGTCTTATCATAGGTTATTACAATATGACCTTCATTTTTATTTGTAAAATGCACATAACTATATCGTGGATAAGCCTCTAACAAGGATGACTTTTCCCAGGTTTCGCCTTGATCATCCGAATATAACAGTGTCAGCGGTATTTCTCTAGTTCCACCATAAATAATTGAAGTTTTCTCAGGAGTTATTTCATAACTTCCCTCTTGTAATTGATTTTTATAACCGCTTCCAATCATAATCTCTTCAATGGATACTGGAACCTCAATCCATGACTCGCCTTTATCATAACTAACAAAAAGTTTTTCGCCTTCAATTTTATAAGTGTACTGAATCTTTTCAAAAGGCTTTTCAGCTATATATTCATGGTAATATTCATCCTCGTCTTTCTTACCACTTATATCGTATATCATTAAATCATAAGCCGCTGGTGTCATTCTACTTTTTACATAACACCTACCTTCTTCATTAAGTTCTAAATCAAGTACCCATTGGCATCTAATTGTATCTCCTTCAATTACTCCCCAATCATAAAAGTACTCAGTATTAGCCTTTTTAGTTGTAACAAAGAAATCTATTTGTACTATTGAATTCTCTTCATCAAGTACTTCTATCAATCCAACTTTTACATCAACTACTTCTCTTTTTCTCTCAATATATTTTTGTTTATATTGATCGGTATATCCTCTTACCCACTGCTCTGCAATGGCACCTTTATATGTGTTTGTATCTACATCAATATAAAATTCATCCTCGCTGAAAATCTTTATTCTACTTTGCTGTATATAATAATAACTTAAGTATGCAACCATTAGAAGAATAGCTGCAATCACTGTAATTAAAGTAATTTTTCTTTTTTTACTATCTAGTTTCATTTATCTTATCTGCCCTTCTTATCATTTTTGATAATATGTTTTTCCTTTTTATATCTATGCATTAATAGATTCATCATTATTATGTCATGATGTACTACTGATAGCTTCATTCAATGTATTATTAAAACTTAATAATTTATCTTTCTTATACAAAAGAAATCCAAATCCAATGATATCAGCCAAAAGCCATCCAATTGGTATAGACCACCAAATTCCTATTAGCCCAATAGATGGTATTGGAGCTAAAGCATATGATAATACTACTCTTGTTCCAAGGGAAACTATTGTTAGTACTATTGACATTTGTGCCTTTCCCAATCCTCTATAAAATGCATAAAGTAAAAACAAACATCCTATTCCAATATAACACATTCCCTCAATACGTAAATATTGAGTTCCTATAGCAATAATTTCAGTTTCTCCTGGCTGTATAAATATCAACATTAACTTCTCTGCAAATAAATATACAAAGAAGGATGCTACAACACAAAATATCATAGAAAATTTAATTGCTTCCTTAGTCCCTCTTTTAATACGTTCCTTCTTTCGCGCTCCATAGTTTTGTGCAATATAAGTTGAAAATGCATTTCCAAAATCCTGCGCTGGCATATATGCAAAAGAATCAATTTTAGCTGCTGCTGCAAAAGCGGCCATAGCTGCTACTCCAAAGCTATTAACTAATCCTTGAATCATCAGTATTCCAAAATTCATAATAGATTGTTGGATACTAGTGAGAATAGAATTACTCATAATCATTGATAAAAGTCTTTTATCATAATGAAGATTGATTCTTTTAGGACAAATCTCCGAAGACTTACAGTAGAAATATATCATAATTGAAATTGCAGAAACTCCTTGAGCTATAACTGTGGCTATAGCTGCTCCACCTACACCCATGTTAAAAGGTAAAATAAATACAATATCTAAAATAATATTCAGTACTGATGCAATTGCCAAAAACACAAGTGGCATCATTGAATTACCTATACTCCTTAAAATCGAAGAAATAAAATTATATATAAATGTGAAACCTATGCCTACAAAAATTATATTAAGATAGGTTTTAGTATACTCTAAAGTTTCCTGAGGAATATTTAGCCATACCACTAACTTCTCTAAGAGCATAAATGCTAAACAATTTATTATGATTGTTATGCAGCCTGTAAACACAAAAGAATTCCAAATACTCGTCTTCAGGTCCTGCTCTCTCTTAGCACCAAATAATTGTGAAAATACTACGCCACTCCCCATACATAGGCCTAAAATTATTGAAGTAAGCAATGCCATAAGCGTGTATGAAGACCCTACTGCTGCCAACGCATTTGACCCTAAAAATCTGCCAACAATCAGAGTATCTGCTACATTATATAGCTGTTGAATTAAATTTCCTAATATCATTGGTATGCTAAACCTTATTAAAGCTATTCTTTCATTTCCCCTCGTAAGATCCCCTATCATATATACCCAATCTCCTTTTGGTAATATTTATCATCCAACACTTAAAATGGTATCATCATCTTCTTGATAAGTCTATAAAAAGAGCGTAGATAAATTTATATAAAACTTATCTACGCTCTTTACCTTTTCTATTTTACTTTAAATTTTACAATTCACTTAAGTTTCATTATAATTTTTAATTTCTAATTTTTAATTTCTAATTTTTAATTTCTAATTTTTAATGACTACCATCAGTTGCAACAAGAGAATTAACTTGTTCAGTCCAATATCCAACATAATCTCCCTCTGCCCATTCTGCCATTACAATTTCTTCTTTACCCCATAGTGATATAGTTAACTCTGGCTCTTCCGCAAGGTTATTATTTATTATTTTATAAATGTATAACTTGGATTTCGTCTTTATTATTGCTAGATTTTTATTGGGTGCAGAAATAGCGTCTATAGCTGACGGCACTTGCTTTTGAATTCCCTGCCAAGGCATAAATATTTCGTCATGTCTGGCAATTTTCTCTGAAACTTTTAAAGTAATATCTACTTTGGTTCCATTTAAATCATTGTCACCTAATGCCTGCTCCCTTGCTTCTTTCTCCGTACTTTCTCCTGATTCATCACCTAATTTATCATCACTATTTATCAAAGTATAAAAACCCCATCTACCTTGCTTTCTTTTTATCCCAAAATTAGTGAATTTATTTATATCCTCTGTACCTACTTCATTTTCCTTATCCTGAGATAACATTATATTATTCATATCATCAATGTCAGTTAGAGTTCCTAATGGCACTGAAATATTATTTCCTGGGCTATTCATATCTAAAATGTAAGTATTAAGAACCTCTTTATTTTCACTATCACTATAGATAAAAGTTTTAGTACTCATATAGTCATTTCCTATAAAAGTTATATCCCTATCTACATTTATATTTTCATGGATACTATTTCTGTCTGTACTTTGGAGCTCCTTTGACTTCTCATTTAAATCGGTAATTACTCTAGTATCTGTACCTTTGAAATCTTTTGACTTCCCATTTAAATCAGTAAATACTATGGTATCTTTAAAATAGTTATCTGCATTATATTCTCTTTTGTTAGTAACTTTAAAAAATCCACTTTTCCTTGGCAAAAGAATATAGGGTAATTCTTGAATTTGCACATTACCATTCTGAAGATATATCCATAAGGTTCTATATTCAGTACCATCATCGCCTTCACTTCTAAGCCCTAGAAGCACACCGCTATCTAGATTGTAATAGTCATCTGCCTCCTGATGCTTACTTGGCTCATTTAAAGTATGTATAGGAGTTTTATCAGTTTGAATCAATCTAAATATAATATTATCTTCAATAATATATACACTGTCTTCAATGACCATAATATCTTTTATAAATGTATTATTAGCACTGATAGTTATAACCTTTATAGTCCTATCATCTCTACTACTATCCCCTGGAATATATCCTAATGTATCATATAGATAATCATCCATGTCCACCACTTTAGCTTTATAACTTATATCGTCATATACTTTACCAAAAAGATTTACTTCCTCATTACTAAAGCTTAAAATACTGCCAAGAATATTTTCAGTATCGTAACCATCTAAAGTGACACCTTCGACAGCCTCTACTTTCCACTGCCCCTCTAAAATAGACTTTGTATTAGGTGTTGTTACTTTTGCTCCAAAAGTTCCACAGCCTGAAAATAGTAGTATAATAATTAGGATTAATATTCTGCTTAACCACTTCTTCATTTTAATCCCTCCTTGGAAGGCATATAGTAATTATAGTTCCTTCACCAAGTTCACTATCTATTTCAAATGTTCCACCATGAAGACTAATTATCTCATCACAAATAGAAAGCCCTATACCGCTACTAGAATTGGCATTTCTACCCTTATAGAATTTTTCTTTTACGCGAGGTAAATCCTGTTTAGAAATTCCATAACCCTCATCCTCTATTAAAAGCTTTACCCATTTTTCTTCTGACATTAAACTGACCTTAACATCAGATTTTTGAGGAGAAAACTTTATGGAGTTATCTAAAATATTTATGAGCACCTGCTTCATTCTATTTCTATCAATCTCTATGCTTTCTGAAGTATCTGCACTAAAAATAACATTAATACCTTCCACCTCAAACCTTGGATTTAACTGCTTTAATATACTTTGAGTGAATTCCTCTATATTTGTTTTCTCTTTAGACAGAGAGATCTTTCCTGAGCTTAACTTAGAGAAATCCAACAGCTCCTCAACTAAATTTGTGAGTCTTCCAACCTCTTCTTCAATAATTTTAAGACCTTCTCTAACTTCATCCTTATCCTTTAAATCTGAGGATTCTAGCACTATTGCCCAACCTTTTATTGATGTTAATGGTGTCCTCAGCTCATGGGATATAGAAGATATGAATTCATTTTTCACCCTTTCACTTTTAAGAATCTCATCAGACATATAATTTAACGTGTCTGCTAACTTTCCTACTTCATCCGAAGAGTACTTTGGAATAGTTTCCTTAAAATTACCTCTAGCCATCTTTTCCGCCCCTCGACATACTAGGTTTAAAGGCTTCATCAAACTATTAGCAATGAATAAACTTACCGTAGAAGCTATAATAATTACTACTGCTCCAAATCCAATAATCATATAAGAAAAACTTTTGATTGCACTATTTATGGAGTCTGTAGATGAAGTAAATCTAAGTACCCCCCCAATCTCCGTATCATAATAAATAGGTGTTGCTACACTCATGGAGCCATCCTTTAAATCTGTACTTGTATAAATTTCAGAGCTCATTCCACCTCTATTCCTTAAGGCCTCCTCAACCTCAATAGTTTTTATAGGTTTGTCATCTATATACCCTGAGGAATCCATAAGGACATTGCCGCTTGTATCAATTAACTGTACATGTGACTTTGTGTTACTCCAAAACATATCCCTATTATTAAAGATATTTTCTTTTAGCGTATCCCCTGATAAATAGGTGTTATAGAAGTCCGCTGAAATCTTAATCTGTCCCTCCATATTATCCTTCATGCTTTTGTAGTAATAGCTTCGGATTGTACTATAAACAATAATTTGGATTATAATAACAGTAACGCCGATAATAACTATATAGCTATTAGATAACTTCTTTTTAATGGAACTCACTTAGTTTTCCCTCCATCTATATCCAGTACCCCAAACAGTCTCTATGTATTTAGGTTTTGAGGAATTTTCCTCTATCTTACTCCTAATTCTTCTGATATTAACATCTATAATTTTATTTTCTCCAATATAGTTATAGCCCCAAACCATGTCTAAAAGCTCATCTCTAGTAAAGGCTCTACTTGGATTTTCTATAAATAACTTCATAAGCTGATATTCTTTTGGGGTTAGCTCTATTTCATTACTATTTTTATATAAAGTTTTGCTATTTAAATCAATTTTAAACTCACCAGACACAAGTTCCTTCCCCTTTAAGTTGTCGCATATCTCCATTCTTCGTAATAAAGATTTTATTATAGCGATGAGCTCTAGAGGATTAAACGGTTTAACTATATAGTGGTCTGCACCATTTTCAAGCCCTGTAATCTTATCTCCATCCTGTGCCCTTGCAGTAAGCATAATTATCCCCATTTCAGGATAGTTTTTCTTTAGGAACTTGCAAACCTCATAGCCATCTATGCCAGGTAACATAATATCCAAGATTACAATGTCTGGACTTTCCTTTCCAGCTTTCTCTATTCCCATTTCCCCGCTTTCAGCCTCTATAACTTTAAATCCTTCTCTTTTTAAGCTTATATTAACAAACTTTCTTATATGTGCTTCATCTTCAATTAATAATATTTTATACATAATATTCTCCCCTATTTTTACTTTTTCAAATAAATACACCTATAATAAATACTTATTAAAGGTGCAATTTTGTTTTTCTACTACAATATTTTATTAAACTTATTTATCTTCATCTTCATCAGCTTCTTCATACTCAACGTCTACAACATTTGAACTACTAAAGTCATCTTCGTCCTCAACAAAACTGTCAGCTGTAGTATTCTTTTTTACGTTATCTTCCTTATCTCCAAAGGCTACAGAATAAAATCCATTTCCTGATTTCTTAGCTTTATGCTTAATATACATGATACTAAGCGTCACAACTAAAACTATAGCTATTATAAAACATAATATAATTTTCGCAATCACGCCAAATATGCCAAATATAAGTGGAGAGAATAGGAATAAAATTACACATCCTAATACAATCTTAATCAACGTTTGCATATCTACACTATTCATAATATTAATTCCTTTCATTTCTATATATTATTTAAGCTATA
>DALZNT010000008.1:0-59438 GCA_032005505.1 Clostridium sp.
AGCACCTGCCTTACAAGCAGGGGGTCACAGGTTCGATCCCTGTTGCGACCACCACTTAAGTTTAAATTACAACTTAATAAAACTATTAATATGCTGGCATGGCTCAACGGTAGAGCAGCTGATTTGTAATCAGCAGGTTGTAGGTTCGATTCCTATTGCCAGCTCCATTAATTTTGGAGGAATTCCCGAGTGGCCAAAGGGGGCAGACTGTAAATCTGTTACGTTTCGTTTCGATGGTTCAAATCCATCTTCCTCCACCATATTAGGCATTAAGATATTTCTTGATGCCTTTTTATTTTATTAATAGTTTGGAAATAATATATTTGTTGACACTATATAGTAGCTATGCTATTATCAATCTATAATTTAAAAAGAATACTCTTATCAAGAGTGGTGGAGGGAAAAGGCCCTATGAAACCCAGCAACCGGCGTATAATGCGCAATGGTGCCAAATCCTGCAGGTTACCTGCAAGATAAGAAAGCTTAGTTTGGAATATACTAAACCTCTTCTTGTCATGCAAGAAGAGGTTTTAATATCTTTTTGCACAAGAAATCTCTAAGTATTTTTGATAAGGATATATCTAATATTCAAGGAGGAATCATCAATGAGAAAGTTATTTACATCAGAATCAGTAACAGAAGGGCATCCAGATAAAATTTGTGATCAAATATCAGATGGGATTTTAGATGCTATATTAGAGAAGGATCCTAATGCAAGGGTAGCATGCGAAACAGCTGTTACAACTGGATTAGTTATGGTTATGGGAGAAATAAGTACTAATTGTTATGTAGATTTTCAAAAGGTAGTTAGGGAGACAATTCGAGAAATTGGTTATACTAGAGCCAAGTTTGGCTTTGATTGTGATACTTGTGCAGTAATTACATCTATAGATGAACAATCTCAAGATATAGCTATGGGTGTTGACGAGGCTTTAGAGAGTAGAAAAGGAGAAAAAGATAACGTTGAAGCTATTGGAGCTGGAGACCAAGGGATGATGTTTGGATTTGCTACTAATGAAACAGAAGCTTATATGCCGCTTCCAATATATATGGCTCATAGATTATCAAGAAAATTAACTGAAGTAAGAAAAGATGGAACTTTAGAGTATTTAAGACCAGATGGAAAAACTCAAGTAACGGTAGAATATGAGGGGAATACTCCTGTTAGAATAGATACTATTGTTATTTCAACTCAGCATTGTCCAGAGGTTGAAAGAGAACAAATTGATCAAGATTTAATAAAGCGTGTAATAGGAGCAGTTGTTCCTAGTGAGCTTTTAGACGAAAACACAAAGTATTATATTAATCCTACTGGAAGGTTCGTTATTGGAGGACCTCAAGGAGATTCAGGGCTTACAGGAAGAAAAATAATTGTTGATACTTATGGTGGTTCTGGTAGACATGGTGGAGGCGCATTCTCTGGTAAAGATCCAACAAAGGTTGATAGATCAGCAGCATATGCAGCTAGATGGGTTGCTAAAAACTTAGTTGCAGCAGGGGTTGCAGATAAGCTTGAAATTCAGCTTGCTTATGCTATCGGAGTTGCAAAACCAGTATCTATAGGTGTAGAAACATTTGGAACAGGGAAATATGATGAAAATAAAATTATTGAAGTAATTAATAATGTTTTTGATTTAAGACCTGCAGCAATAATAAAAGAGTTAGATTTGAGAAGACCTATTTACAGACAGACAGCTGCTTATGGACATTTCGGAAGAAATGATTTAAATCTTCCATGGGAGAGTTTAGATAAGGTAGAGGAAATAAAAAAATATTTATAATATAAATTAAGAGAAACTTGTGTTGATTTATTTAATCAACACAAGTTTTTCTGTTATAAGAATTTATTACTAAAATTGTACAATTATGAACAGAAAGTAAAACTATAAATATTATTAACAAATCAATGATATAGGAACTAATATTATTTGTTATAATATTAAGTATAGAGATAGAAAAAAGTATTAGGAGCGATTTTATGATAACTATTGAAGGTGTGGTTGAAAGCGTAGTATTCAGAAATGAAGAAAATGGCTATACTATATGCAAAATTAAGAGCGAAAAAGAAATAGTAACAGTGGTTGGTGTGATTCCATATATTAATGAGGGACAAGAATATAAGGTAGATGGAGAATGGATTGTTCATCCTAAATTTGGAAAGCAGCTAAAACTGGAAGCTATAAATGAAATAATTCCAACAACTACATCTGGAATTGAAAAATACTTATCTAGTGGAATAATTGAGGGGATAGGTAAAGTAACAGCTAAAAAGATAGTTGAATTCTTTGGGGAAGATACACTGAAGATTATGGATGGCGATATTAATAGACTAAGTGAGATACCAGGGATAGGTAAAAAGAGAATAGATACTATTACAAAATCATATTTAGAACAAAGAGTAACTAAAGATATAATTATGTTTTTTCAGGAATATGGGATAACTGTGAATATGTCTATGAAAATTTATAAAAAGTTTGGCGCTAATTGCGTAAATCTTGTAAGAGATAATCCTTATATATTAACGGAGTATATTACTGGTATAGGGTTTAAAAGTGCTGATGCAATAGCTAAAAGCTTAGGTGTAGAAAAGGATTCTTTATTTAGAATTAAAAGTGGAATAAGTTATGCAATAAACGAATTTTGTGCAATGGGAAATACATATATTCCATTAGAAAAGCTTATTAGCAGAGGGATAACTTTGCTAGATATTAGCAATGAAAAAATGGATGAAGGAATTTATGAGCTCGTTTTAGATGGAAAGATTAAAGTAGAGCAGGTTGATGGAATAGATGCAGTATATAATATGTCATATCTTTATCTTGAGATGTCTGTAACTAAGAAGGTAATAGAACTTGCTACAACAAAGTATGATAAATTGACATTAGATATAGATTTAGAGGTTAGAAGCTTTGAGAAAAATGCTGAATTTAGATTAGCTGAATCCCAGAGAGAGGCTGTAGAAGGTGCTTTTCTTAATGGGATAGAAGTGATAACTGGAGGACCTGGAACGGGTAAGACTACTATTATAAATTGTATTGTAAGTATTTTTGAAAATTTAGGTTTAAAGGTATTTATGGCTGCGCCAACAGGACGTGCAGCTAAAAGAATGGCTGAAGCTACGGGAAGAGAAGCTAAAACTATTCATAGGCTTCTAGAAATTGGAAAATATAATGAGGACGAGATGGATGAAATAGAAAATGAAACTTCATCTATTGAGTGCGATGTACTAATCGTAGATGAAGCTTCTATGATAGATATTAGTCTTATGAATGCATTATTAAAGGCTATGCAGCTTGGGACTAGACTTATTATTGTTGGAGACGTAGATCAATTACCTTCTGTTGGTCCAGGAAATGTTTTAAGAGATATTATTGAAAGTGGAGCTGTAAAGGTAGTAAGGCTTAATGAAATATTTAGACAAGGACAGGAAAGTATGATAGTTCAAAATGCTCACTTAATTAATGAAGGTAAAATGCCAATTTTAAATTCTAAAAATAGTGATTTCTATCTTGAAAGAGCCGTAGATAGTGATATTATGTTAGAAAAAATAATTGGATTAGTAAAAACGAGACTTCCTAAGTTTAATCATAGCTGGAATAGCATTAAGGACATTCAAGTTTTATCTCCAATGAGAAAAGGAGCTATGGGTATTGATAATTTGAATATTGAGCTTCAAAAGGTATTGAATCCTAAAAGTAAAGATAAGGATGAGAAAGAACTTAGGGATATGGTATTTAGAGTTGGCGATAAGGTTATGCAAATTAAAAACAACTATTCAATAGAGTGGCATAAAAAGAACTCTTCAGAGGAGGGGAAAGGTGTATTTAACGGAGATGTTGGCTATATAACTGATATTAACGAAGAAGAAAATACAGTTACAGTAGGTTTTGAAGATGATAAAGTTGTAGAGTATGAAGAATCTGAGCTAGATGAAATAACCCTTGCTTATGCTGTTACTATTCATAAAAGTCAAGGAAGTGAGTTCCCAGTAGTAGTTATGCCTATGTTCATGGGACCGCCGCTGCTTATGAATAGAAATCTTCTTTATACAGGTATAACTAGGGCAAAGAAACTGGTTGTATTAGTAGGGAATTCTCAGGTAGTAGAATTTATGAAAAATAATAATAGAAGCTTTGAAAGATACTCAGGGCTAAAATGGAGAATAAGGGAAATAATTCATATGTAGAGTGGGTGATTTGTTATGTCATTTTTAAATGGTTTCAGTAAAACTAAAAAGACTATAAAAAAATCTGTTGAGGATAAAATATTTGATAGTTTTATGAAGAGGGTTCACAGAGTAAATGTAATTTCACCTCTTAATAATAAGGCGTCTGTTTTTAATAAAGTATTAGAATGTGGAATTAGTGAGGGCAAGAAGGTATTATATATTATAAATAAAGATAAGGAAACATTAGATTTATCTAAAACAGTGGTGAATTATTTAGAGAGGCCAAATGATAAAGTAGATAAGAATAAAGTTAATATGTGTAATCATAATGTTGCTCTGTACATAGAGGGAAAATTTGATTTGATAATATATGATGAGATTAATTCTAGACCTATGTATAGTAAGGAAGCCATAGATAAAATGATGAATTCTAAGTGTAATAGCTATGGAACTATGATTAGTTATTCTGTAGAGTCAATTTTCAAAAGTGGTTTAACTATCTATAATTTAAAAGAAGACTTTAGAACTCCAATAGTAGAGCCGAGATTTATAACTACAAGAATGAATCTTGAAGAAGGAATACCAGATAGTGTATATGAATACTTAAAATGGTCAATTAATAGTAATAATAAGATTATCATTTATGTGCCTAATAAAGAGCAAGTTGACAAGATATATAAGAGACTTAGTGAAATTAAATCAAATCTTACTGAAAATTTATTTAGAAGAAGAAGCGATGATACAAGTAGAAAGAGATTTATTAAGTTTCTATTAGCGGAAGAGGGCATATTAATTACGGATGATTTTATTGAGGAACATATAGGGCTTAAACCTGTAAATATAATGGTATTTTTTGCTGATAGCAGCAGATTTACTTATAAGGATTTAGTTTATATATCAAGCAGGGTAAACAGAGTTCTAAAGAATACTAAAGAAGAGGTTATATTTATATCTAATAGTGAAACTAATGATATGGATAGATGCAGAGGCGTTTTAAGGGAGTTAAATAAAAAGGCATGGGAAGAGGGTTTTTTCAAGAAATAGGATATTGGCTAAATAGTATTTATTCAATTGTTTATGGTAGGGATGATATTTGTATAGTTTGTGGTGAACCAGAGGATGGGGAATATATATGTAGTAGGTGTAAGGAAAATATAAAAATTCTAAACCTTAAAACTACTATTGAAAAAGATGGCATGGAGTTTCCATGCCACTCTTTGGGGATATACTCCTATAGCTTTAAAAAATTGATTTTATTATTGAAATATGAAAAGGAATTTATAGCTGGGAAAATTTTAGCGGATTATTTAGGCGGATTTATTGAAGAGAATTTGAAGAATGAAATAGATCTAATAACATTTATTCCTAGTAGTAAGGAATCTTTTCGTTCTAGAGGGTTTAATCAATGTGAGGTTATTTGTAAATATATAAGTAAAGGATATCATATACCCTATGAATCGCTTATGTATAAGACTAGTAATAGCAGAGATCAAATAGGTCTGGATAACAATAAGAGATGGGATAATGTTAAGAATTCTTTTGAACTTAAAAATCATAAGAGTATTAAAAATAAAAGAGTGCTTTTAATAGATGATGTAATTACTTCAGGGGCAACATCCTTTTATGGAGCGAAATGTCTTAAAGAAAATGGAGCTGGAGAAGTTTACATATTGACAGTTGCAAAAAGTAGAGTATAATAAAATAGTCGGGTCTGTGGTTGAAAGTCGATGCCAGTCGCAGGCGAAACGATCCACGTAAGTTAAATAAATTGTTTAATGAGCATGGTGCGGCTTAGAAGTGAGTCCTACCGCTATATGCGAGAGGTCTAGTAGTGAGAGGGTAATTCTGAGTAGCGAAAAATCCAGTAGGCGAGTGTGGGGTCAAAGACCAGGTCAGCCGACGTTTTAACATCTTGTTTTCAAGGTGTTATTTTTTTATGTAAAAATAGCTATAAAACCAAAGATTTTATAGCTAAATATCTATATCCACGTGTAATTTAATTATAACATAAACTTTAAAAAAAAGCATATAGTATAATGATAAGATACAAGCTGTATTAGGAAGTAAAAATGAGAAAATAATGAATTTAGCGGGATAGAATTCAGAACATTAAGTAAACTTTTTTTGCAAATAATGTAGCTTAATATTAAAATATAATTACAAAACATATAATATATTAAAGAGGATACAGAATCCTGGTTAATATGAGAGGGGCTGGAGTTATGAATATTAAAGTAGTTGGAAAAAATATTGAGGTTACACAAGGTCTGAAAACAGCAGTAGAAAAAAAGCTGGCAAGGCTTGATAAGTACTTCATTGATGATGTTAATGCCACAGCCACACTAAGTGTAGAAAAAAATATTGAAAAAATCGAAGTAATAATCCCTTTTAATGGAGCTATTCTAAGAGCAGAAGTTAAGCATGGAGACATGTACAGTGCTATAGATTTAGTTATAGATAAGTTAGAGGGACAAGTAAGGAAGCAAAAAACTAAACTTGTAAGAAGGAATTATGAAAACTCTTTAAGATTTAGTAATATAAAAAATTATGATGATTACGATGTTGATGATGAGCCAAAAATAGTTAAAACTAAAAGATTTGCAATGAAACCAATGAATGAAGAGGAAGCGGTATTGCAGATGGAGCTTTTAGGACATGACTTCTTCGTATTTATGAATGGTAATACTGATGAAGTGAATGTAGTCTATAAGAGAAAAGATGGCAATTATGGACTTATAGAACAAGAGTTTTAGCTTGAAAATAAAGTTGGTTATAATAAACTCTATAGCTTAGGCTATAGAGTTTTTTTATTAATATAACTTGTGAAATTTAAGGTGTAAAAATTTTACTTATTTTGGATAAAATTTGAGTATAAAGTTGAAGTAATATAGAATTACTGATATAATCTAAGTTAGTATCTAAAATTATATTTAAATGTATTAATAATATAAATTAAACAGTTTGCATAAAATAATATTTCAGTATAAAGATAAAATAGTAAACCATATGGAAGAAGAGTGAGGATAAATAAATGAAAATATTTGATAAAATATTTGGAAGCTACAGCGATCGAGAAATTAAGAGAATTATGCCAATAGTTAAAAAGGTTAATGAGTTAGAGCCAGCTATAAAGGCATTAAGTGATCAGGAATTACAGGCAAAGACAGAAGAGTTTAAAGGAAGAATTAAAAATGGAGAAACCTTAGACGCAATACTTCCAGAAGCATTTGCAGTAGTTAGAGAAGCGTCTTTAAGAGTTCTTGGATTGAGACACTATGATGTTCAATTAATTGGTGGTATTGTATTACACCAAGGAAGAATTTCAGAGATGAGAACAGGAGAAGGAAAAACTCTTGTTGCAACATTACCATCATATCTAAATGCTCTTGCTGGAAATGGTGTACATATTATCACAGTAAATGATTACCTTGCTAAAAGAGATAGAGATGAGATGGGTAGAATTCATGAATTCTTAGGACTTACAGTAGGCGTTATCATACACGGCCAAACTCAAGTTGAGAAGCAGCAAATGTATAATTGCGATATAACTTATGGTACAAATAATGAATTTGGATTTGACTACTTAAGAGATAACATGGTCGTTTATAAGCAAGAGAGAGTTCAAAGAGATCTTAACTATGTTATTGTGGATGAGGTTGACTCTATTCTTATTGACGAGGCGAGAACTCCACTTATAATCTCAGGTCAAGGAAGTAAGTCTACAGACTTTTATAAAGTTGCAGACTTCTTTGTTAAGGCATTACAAGAAAATGATTATTTAATAGATGAAAAGAAAAACTCTGTTATCCTTACAGATGATGGTATAGCTAAGGCTGAAAAGTTCTTCCATCTTGAAAACTATGCTGATGCTGAAAATATGGATATACAACATCACTTAGTTCAAGCTTTAAAAGCTAATCACATAATGAAAAATGAAAAAGATTATATTGTAAAAGATGGCGAAGTAATTATCGTTGATGACTTTACAGGTAGACTTATGGAAGGTAGAAGATATAGTGATGGTCTACATCAAGCTATAGAAGCAAAAGAAGGAGTTAAGGTTGCTAAGGAATCTAAAACATTAGCTACAATAACATTCCAAAACTACTTTAGAATGTATAATAAACTTGCTGGTATGACTGGTACTGCGGAAACTGAAGAAGCAGAATTTAGAGAAATCTATGGTCTTGACGTAATAGTTATACCAACTAATATGCCAGTTGTAAGAGAAGATAATCCAGATTTGGTTTATAAGACTGTTAAGGGTAAATATATGGCTTTAGTAAATGAGATTGCAGAAACTCATGCTAAGGGTCAGCCAATTCTTGTTGGTACAGTAAGTATAGAGAAATCAGAAGAAATTTCTAGTATGCTTAAGAAAAAAGGAATTCCACATCAAGTATTAAATGCTAAGTACCATGAAAGAGAAGCTGAGATTGTAGCACTAGCAGGACAAAAAGGTGCCGTAACTATAGCTACAAATATGGCTGGTAGAGGTACTGATATTAAACTTGGTGAAGAGGTAGTTAGTCTTGGTGGACTTAAGATATTAGGTACTGAAAGACATGAATCTAGACGTATAGATAACCAATTAAGAGGACGTTCAGGACGTCAAGGAGATCCAGGAGCATCAAGATTCTACATTTCATTAGAAGATGATTTAATGAGAATATTCGGAACTGATAGACTTGGAACTGTAGTAGATAAATTAGGTCTTGAAGAAGATGATGTCATTGAAAGTAAAATGGTTAGTAGCGCTATAGAAGGTGCTCAGAGAAAAGTTGAAGGAAATAACTTCGACATCAGAAAGAATGTTGTTAAGTATGACGACGTAATGAATAAGCAAAGAGAAATAATCTACAAGCAAAGACAAGAAGTTCTTATGGGTGCTGATATAAGAGATCAAATTCAAACTATGATAAATGATGTTATAACTTCTTCAGTAAGTAATCATATAAGTGGTGTTGAAGATACCTATAAAGATGAATTAAATAAATTAATAAAATTTATGGAAGAGATATATGTTCCAAGAGATACATTTACAATAGATCAGCTTTCTAAAATTTCTACTGAAGAGATCACTGAATTATATCTAGATAAGGCTAAAGAGCTATACGAAGCTAAAGAGGCTGAGTTTGGTGACGAGCAAATGAGAGAAATTGAGAGAGTTATACTTCTTAAGATAGTTGACTCTAAGTGGATGGATCATATTGATAACATGGACCACCTAAAACAAGGTATAGGTCTTAGAGCATACAAACAACAGGACCCTGCACAGGCTTATCAAATGGAAGGTTCAGACATGTTTGCTGAAATGATAGATAATATTAAAGAAGAAACTGTTAAATACTTATTCCATGTAAGAATTGAGAAGGCGCCTGAAAGAGAGCAAGTAGCAGAGATAACTTCTACAAATGAAGATACATCTGTTAAGAAAGAACCTGTTAAGAAACAAGCTAAACCAAATAGAAATGACGCATGTCCATGTGGTTCAGGACGTAAATATAAGAATTGTTGCGGAAGAGGAGAATAGAGAGTGATACTACAATTAGAAGAATATCTAAACGAAGTTAATGCTTTAAATGAGAAATTGAAAGACCTAAAGGTGTCTCTTTGACATAGCAGCAACAACCAATAAATTATCAGAGTTAGAGTTTAAGATGCAGGAGCCAGAGTTTTGGAATGATATAAATAAAGCGCAAGAAATTACTCAAACTGCAAAATCTCTAAAGGATAAAATTGATAATTTTCATAAATTAGAGCTTCGATTAGAAGAGGTTCAAATATTAATAGAGATGAGTTTGGAGGAGGAGGACTCCTCCTCTTATAGTGAAGTTAAAAGTGAAATAAATGCTATTAGTGAAGCTATAGAGAATCTGAATATAGAAACTCTTTTAAGTGGAGAATATGATAGAAATAATGCTATTCTAGAATTACATACAGGAGCTGGAGGAAATGATGCTCAAGATTGGACTCATATGCTTTACAGAATGTATACTAGGTGGTGTGAAAATCATGGTTTCAAAATTGAAGTTTTAGATTATGTACCTGCCGATGAAGCGGGTATAAAAGGGGTAACTATTAAGGTTACTGGAGACTTTGCTTATGGTTATCTAAAATCAGAAAAAGGTGTTCATAGATTAGTTAGAATATCTCCATATAATGCAAATGGTAAAAGGCAAACATCTTTTGCTGGATGTGAAGTTCTTCCAGAATTAACAGAAAGTCAAGATATAGAGATAAGATCAGAAGATTTGAGAATTGACACCTATAGATCAGGAGGAGCCGGTGGACAACACGTTAATACTACAGATTCAGCTGTTCGTATAACCCACATTCCTACTAACATAGTGGTTCAATGTCAAAATGAAAGAAGTCAGCATAGTAATAAAGATTATGCTATGAAAATGCTTAAAGCAAAGCTTATAGATATAAAAATACGTGAACATAAGGATAGAATCGAAGATATTACAGGTGAAGTTAAAGACAATGCCTGGGGTAGTCAAATAAGATCTTATGTATTCCATCCATATAATTTAGTTAAGGACCATAGAACGGGAGCAGAAACTGCTAATGTTGGTTCTGTCATGGATGGAAATATTGATATGTTTGTAAATGAGTATTTGAAGCAGATAAAAGAATAAATAGTAAAAGGAAGATAGAATCTATTATAGAATTCTATCTTCCTTTTGTATAATTAAGTTTTTTTATTTTAAAAGTAGATACGACAATAACTAAGGATAAGGTTGAAATTGATGAAAGAATGATTAATAGTGTTAAATTGCTATATAACAAGTTTTCACTATAGGCATCTCTTAAAATGAAAACTTTAATTACAGAAAAACATCTATCAATAGCCTCTTCACTAATATATTCAATTCTATCATTAGGCGTATGAATCCTTGACATATCATTATCGCACAAGGTTATGGCTTCAATGCCCATATTTAAGAATGGAACATGATCACTTGCATCTTGAAATAAATAATTAAAATATACTTTATTATGCTTCATTACAGTGGCAAGTTCTTCAACTAAAGGGGTTTCAGCCGTTGTATGTGAACCAGACATTATGCAAAGAGGTACACCATCATAGCTTCCAATCATATCAAAATTATATACTCTACTATCTTTAAGTATATCTGTATATTGGGTAGCAAAGGCAGTGGAGCCTTTTAAACCGAGTTCTTCACCATTAAAGGCAACAAAAATAATATCTCTATCTGGAGTTCCTAAACTCTTCATATATTTAGCAAGTTGTAGAAGAAAAGCGGTTCCAGAGGCATTATCTAGAGAACCATTATATACAGTGCCACTTAAATCTGTACCTACATGGTCAAAGTGAGCTCCAAAGACAAGGGGTGGTAGAGATGAATCAGAACCTTTTATCATTCCTACTACATTATTTAAGGTTTGTTCTTGGACTTCGTAAGGCGCATAGGTATAAATAGAATAACCATCATCTAAGTATAGATTAATATCTTCAAGAGTCTCCTTTGTCACATTGACATATAAATCAACATCACTGTTTTCAAAGAAGGAACTTCTAAACTTAAGCGAGTTATCTGAGTTTGTAAATAAAACAACTGAATTATTCGATGATAAGTCCATGACATATAGTGTATTAGTATTTTTATTACATATAGTTGAAGCATTAAATTTCATTTCATTTATCCTGAAGTTTAGAAGGCTTTCCTTATAATTTACACCGTATTCGTAAGTCTTGATTATTTTACCATCATCATCTACGACTGCTAACATAGGTGTTGTATCTAAGGCAGTAGGACAATTTGCTTGGAAGCTTTGATAATAGCTCCCATCGAAAGGTTCAAGACCAAGATCTTTGAATTCGTTTTTTATATAGTTTGCAACCATAGCGTTTTCTAAAGTTCCTCCTAGTCTGCCACGAAAACTATCCCCAGATAGATAAGATATACTTTCTTGGACATCACCACTCTTAAAATCGTTTGTTTTTATATAACTAGTTAAGGTTAGAGAGCATAGAACAATGGATATTATTAATAAAAAAGAGACTATAAATTTTTTCAAATCATCACCCAATATATTACTTTAATATTATATATATGAAAATTAGCTTCAATATATGATAAAATTCAATGGTTGTGATAGAATAAAATGGTACAATACTTAGTTGTCATATAGGAGGAAGACTATGTCAATTTTAAATGAAAAATTATTAAAAGAATTCCCTATGAATAAGTCTCAAATTGAAGATGTTATTCAGCTTTTAGATGAAGGTAATACAGTTCCTTTTATATCTAGATATAGAAAAGAGAAAACTGGAGGACTTGATGACGTAATTCTGAGAAAATTTTCAGAAAGACTTACATATTTAAGAAATCTTGAAGATAGAAAAACTGATGTTATAAGGCTTATCGAAGAACAAGAAAAAATGACAGATGAGATAAGAAGCTCTTTAAATAAAGCAGAAACATTAACAGAGGTAGAGGATATATATAGACCATATAAACCTAAGAAGAGGACTAGAGCTATTATAGCAACAGAAAAGGGATTAGTGCCTCTAAGCGAATATATTTTAGCTGGTGGCGGAGATAAGGATTTAACTACCTATGCTGGTGAATTTATAAGTGAAGAAAAAGGTGTTAAATCTATAGAGGAATCACTTCAAGGGGCTATGGATATTATTAGTGAAAAGATAAGTGATAATGCTAACTTTAGAAAATGGATAAGAGAGTATGTAATTAACAATGGATTAATAGAAACTAAAGGTGAGAGTAAAGAGAGAACTCAGTACGAGATGTACTATGAGTATAGTGAAAAAGTAAAATTTATACCACCTCATAGAATATTAGCTATAAATAGAGGTGAAGATGAAAAGGTTCTTTCAGTAAAGGTTACTTGTGATGTTGAAAGAATTAAAGAATATATAAAAAGAGCAGTTATTACTAACAATGATGAGTGCAATAACTATGTTGTAAAAAGTATAGAAGATTCTTTAAAGAGATTAATATATCCATCAATAGAAAGAGAAATAAGAAATATTCTTACTGAAAAAGGCGAAGATGGAGCAATTAAGATTTTTAAAGAAAATTTAAAGGCGTTACTAATGGCTCCACCGATAAAAGGTAAGGTTGTAATGGGTTTTGACCCTGGATTTAGAACGGGTTGTAAAGTAGCGGTATTAGATGATACAGGGAAATTCTTAGAGTATGTTACGGTGCATGCAACTGCAGCTAGTGAAGGTAAAGTTAGAGAAGCTAAGGAAATCTTAAAAAAGATGATGATAAAACATAATGTAGATGTAATTTCTTTAGGTAATGGAACTGCATGTAGAGAATCAGAGGAAGTTTTAAGTGAAGTTATAAATAAGGTTAAAGAAGAGACTGGAAAGGAAATATTCTATGTAGTTGTATCTGAAGCAGGAGCATCAGTTTATTCAGCATCAGAGCTAGCTACTAAGGAATATCCAGATTTAGATGTTACAGTAAGGGGTGCTATTTCAATAGGACGAAGACTTCAAGATCCACTTGCAGAGCTTGTAAAAATAGATCCTAAATCAATAGGGGTAGGACAATATCAGCATGATGTAGCAGTTAAAAAGTTAGATGAATCTTTAAAGAATATAGTTGAAGACTGTGTTAATAATGTAGGGGTAGATTTAAATATAGCTACACCATCACTACTATCTTATATTTCAGGAATTAATCCGAGTATTGCACAGAACATTGTTGCTTATAGAGATGAAGTTGGTAAGTTTAAATCAAGAAAAGAACTTTTAAAGGTTAAGAGACTTGGAGCTAAAGCTTATGAGCAATGTGCTGGATTCTTAAGAGTAGATGAAAGTAAAGAACCTCTAGATGGAACATCTGTCCATCCAGAAAGCTATGATGCTTGTAAAAAGCTTATGGGAATTTTAGAGTATACAAGTGAAGATTTAAAAAATAGAAATATAAATGATATTGATGAAAAGGTAAAGATAGCTGGGGTAAATAACCTTGCTAGAGCTCTTGAAATAGGAGAGCCAACTCTTTTAGATATAATTAAGGAACTTAAAAAACCAGGCAGAGACCCAAGAGAAGAACTTCCAAAGCCAATATTTAAGACTGGAGTTATTGAATTATCTCAGCTTAAAAAGGGAATGAAGTTAATGGGAACAGTTAGAAATGTATCGGACTTTGGGGCTTTTGTAGATATTGGAGTACACCAAGATGGATTAGTTCACAAAAGTCAGCTTAGTGATAGATTTGTAAGACATCCGTTAGATGTTGTGAAGCTTGGGGATATAGTTGAAGTTACAGTAATAGATATAGATGAAAAGAGAAATAGAATATCTTTATCTATGAAAAAAGATGCTGAAATAAAGTAATTTCAAGCTGATGTTAAAAAAATATCAAAGATGATTATTTTTTATCAAAACATATTGTAATGTGATTTTTTTCATGATATGATGATGTTGTAATAAAAATTAATAATGCACTTCAGGGCGGGGCGTGATTCCCCACCGGCGGTAAAGCCCGCGAGCCGAAAGGCTGATTCGGTTAAATTCCGAAGCCGACAGTATAGTCTGGATGAAAGAAGGTAGTAGTATAGTATTTTAATGTTGTACATTTTGTGCCCTGATTTTTCGAAATCAGGGCTTTTATATTGTATAATAATAAAATATTAGACACAAAACCCTTTGGAGCAGCAGTAAATTTTAGGGGGTAAAAAAATGAACTCATCAAAAAATGTAAACAGACTAGTCAAAATCTCATTACTAGTAGCTATGGCCTTTGTGCTAATGCTATTTGACTTTCCGGTACCAGGATTTCCACCATTTCTTAAGTTTGACTTAAGTGATCTACCAGCATTAATTGGTGGTTTTGCATTAGGACCAGTAGCAGGAGTGGCAATAGAAGGCGGAAAGGTGATTCTAAACTTATTATTTACAGGTAGTGCTACAGGCGGAATTGGAGAATTTGCTAACTTTATAATTGGAGCAAGTTTTGTATTTGTAGCAGCAGTTATTTATCACAAAAATAAAACTAAGAAGAGTGCACTTATAGGTTTAGCGCTAGGAACTATAGCAATGACTGTAGTTGGAGCTGTATTTAACTACTATATATTAATTCCTTTATATGCAACGATGTATGGTGGAATGGAATCTATTATAGGTATGTCAGCAGAAGGTAATTCAGCAATAAGCAGTCTTGCAGGTATAATAATAATAGGTATAACTCCATTCAATATTTTAAAAGGGCTAGTTGTATCGGTTATAACTTTCGCATCATATAAGAAGGTTGCACCATTAATAAATAAAGAAAATTCAAATATGAAGCAACAAACAGTGAGAAAATTAGAAATATAAATTAGACATATAATTTTAAAAATGTGACATATAAAAGAGCCAATCAAAGTTAAATTTGATTGGCTCTTTAAGTTTATTAAGGAAACTCCTTCTCATATTCATTCGAAGGAGTAAATTCACCTTAACCAAATGTAAAATTTGGAGGTTCATTTAAGGAAACTCCTTCTCATATTCATTAAAGGAGTAAATTCACCTTAACCAAATATAAAATTTGGAGGCTCATTTATAAATTATAGTTCCACATAATATGTCCATCTTCTCTAGGATTATCGTAAAAATTTTTACGAGTACCTTCAATGGTGAAATTATGTTTTTTATAAAGATTAATAGCTGCAATATTAGAAGCTCTAACTTCTAAAGTCATGCAGGTAGCATTTTGTTCTTTAGCAGTTTTAATTAGATTTTCTACAATTATATCGCCAAAGCTATGACCCCTATAATCTGGATGAACTGCAATATTTGTTATGTCAGCTTCATCAAATAAAATCCACATACCGCCAAATCCAACAACCTTATCACCTAATCTTATCACTATATAAGTTGCTTTAGAGTTTGATAATTCCTTATTAAGAGCAGCTAAAGACCAAGGCGATGAAAAGCTTAAATCGCAAATTTCCTTAACACCATTGATATTTAAGATACTCATTTTTTCAACTGTAATATCAGTCATTTTTCTTTACCTTTTCATCATATTCTCTCTCAGCTTGGCATTTTCTAAGGTAAACAGGTGCAGAGCTTAAAACATTGTCACTGTAACCTTCAGATAGTTTTATAAAGCCTAAAGCCCCAATTGAGGAAGCCTTGGCTACGTTTAATGTGCTAGGTGCAATTGAAGACGTAGGAAGTAATTCAGATAACTTCTCTCCAAACTTGTAAGTACCATCCCCTAAGAAGGTTATAGGTTCTTCAAAAGAAGAACATTTTTCAATAACTTCGTCGATAGATAAAAGCTGATCTTCCTCTAAAGTAATTAATTTTCCGTTTTCAAAGCGATAAAAGTTAGTGTATACATTTCCTCTTAAAGCGTCTATTATGGGACAGATTATACCTTGAACATTAAATAAATTATTTGCAAGTCCGTCAAGAGAGCTGATAGCTACAAAAGGCTTTTTAGTAGATTGAACTAGACCTTTAACAGTAGACATTCCAATTCTTAAACCTGTAAAGGAACCAGGACCGTTTGAAATAGCGTAACCATCTATGTCAGCTATAGTTAATCCACAGTTTTTAATTAGGTTATCAATCATTGGCATCATTATTACTGAATGCTGTTTTTTATGGTTTATAACAATTTCTCCAAGCAACTTATTATCATCAATAATGGCAGCAGTAGCACATTCAGTTGCTGAATCTAAGGATAAAATTTTCATAGTGTTAACTCCTTTGTATAATCATAACGACTGTCTGTATATGTGATAGTTATTTTTCTATAGGTTTCTCCCATATTAGGCAGCTTTTCTATATTAATAGTTAAGCTTTCATCAGGAATTAGGTCTTCGATATAATTTGCCCATTCAATTATGCTTACACCATCACCAAAGATGTATTCATCAAAGCCAATAGCAGCAATTTCATCAGGATCATTTACTCTATAAACATCAAAATGGTATAACTTTAATCTACCATCATACTCATTTACAATAGTAAAAGTTGGGCTTGTAATATGATCTTCTATTTCTAATCCCTTAGCAATACCTTTAGTAAGATGAGTTTTACCGGTACCTAAATCGCCAATAAGGCATATAATATCATTGGTACCACATAATTTTCCTAACTGTACTCCTAGGGAATTTAGTTCTTCAACGTTTTTAACTATAAATTCCATGTGATTCACCTCATTAATATTTTAGCTCAAAAGAAAAAAAATGCAAAGCAAATAGGAAAATAACTTTCATATTTGCCTTGCTTTATAAGTTTATATCTATAAAGCGGATATTTTAGCATTAGTAATATCTATATTATTGCCATTTTCACCTATAATCATAACCTTTAAGGCACTTAGTGCATCATTACAAATTTGATTGCGGGATGCCATATCATCCATGATGCTAAAAGCTTGAGAAAGGGACATTCCTATTCTATAAGGTCTATCAGCTGTTAACGATTGATAGATATCACATACGGCTAAAATCCTGCATTCTTCACTAAGTTCAGAAGATGAAAGTCTTCTAGGATATCCATTGCCAGTTAGCTTTTCATGATGGCTGGAGGCCCAAAGACAGATATCGTTGATGCTACTTATTTTATCAAGGATTAGTTTAGTATAATATGTATGAGATTTTATTATTGCAAATTCTTCTTCATTTAAAGGACCATCCTTATCTAGAATCTGTGTAGAAATTGCAAGTTTACCTATATCGTGAAGAAGTCCGGCTATTTTCATTTTAAGGGCTCTTTCATCATCATAGCCCAAATATTTAGAGATTTCAAAAGCTAGCTTGGAAATTTCTTTTGAGTGAGATGCTGTAAATGAGCTTTTATTATCAATAATTGTAGCAAAAACATTAGAAAGCACTTCAAATTCTTGAAGTGATATGAATGTATCTATATTTGGAGCTATGTCACTTAGAATCTCATCTAAACTATGAATATTAAATAAGTTTAACCAAAAGCTTTCTCTTAGTGCTATATTTGAAAATCCATCTACAAGTTGACGTGAGAAGAGTATTCCACATCTATCTTCAGTCCAATTAATTAGTTTGTCCATATGGGTATAATATGGTTTGGTGAAATCTAACTGAGTTTCAATAAGATCCGCTAATCTTATTATTTGGGACTCTATTGGAATCAAAGAGTATTTTAAATTATAACATCCTGTTCCGTTATAATTTTCATGATGGTACTTTATTATTTCAGAAATATAAGATAAGAAAGGCAGGTCCTTTAGCATATTGTAGCCTTCATCGCAGTGTTTTTTCATATACCAATAAGAATCATGGGCTACATCAAATATATTTTGCGATCCAATGTCATGAATTAAAGCAGCTATGTATAAATTATAATAAGTATTTTTATCTAAATTTAATTGTTTGCCTATTTCTAGAGCTATGTAAGCAGTACGCTTGCAATGAGTTGAAAATTTATGAGAGGAATAGTTAACAAGAGATACGGGATCAATTAAATTATCTTTTTTATTCCAATTAGTTTCTGATAAATCTAAGGCCAATGATATAGCAGAGGCTATACTTTTCACACTAATATTCATATTTAAAACACACCTTTAAATTAATATTTTATATAATTTTATCACAAAATGGTTTTAAATGGTATGTTATTCAGTGGTGATAAGGGGTGTTTTATTAGTTAAATATTTATATTAAACAACAAGTGTATAATGTGAATAATTTATTTATAAACATTTAATTATTGTAAAAATAATATGAGTTTGTAGCGAGGTTATAACCATTAAGGTATAATAAGATAAATTGAATAAATAGGGGAGGGGTATTGTATGTTTATAAAAAATTTAATGTTACAAAAGGAAGATTTAACTATCGTAAATCCAAAAGATAGTGTGAGAGAAGCTTTGAATTTAATGGAGGGAAATGGATTTTTGTCAATACCAGTTGTTGATGGGGAAAAATTTTTAGGCGTCATATCAAAGGGACAGATATATGAATATTACTTTGAGAAGGCTATAGAAAATAAAAGTGTGTTATCAGAAATATTAGTTGAGAATGTAATGGTAACAAATGTTCCAGTAGTATCTCCAGAAGGTAAAGTTGAAGTAGCAGCACACTTTTTAGCTACGAAAAATACTTTCTTTTTAGCAGTAATAGATAACAAGGGAGTTATGAAGGGGATTGTAACTCACAATGCTATCTTCCAACAGTTTTCAGAACTATTTGGAGATAACAATGGTCATGGAATATCTATAATTGCATATGATATACCAGGACAAATTTCTAAACTATCAAAGGTTATATCTGAAAATAATGCTCAAATTATAAGTTTTGTAGTTGTTGATCTTAAGAGCATAACAAAAGTTAAAGAAATTATTCTAAGAATCCATACAGAGGATATAGAGCTAGTAGTAAGAAAACTAAAAGAAGCTGGATTTAAGGTTGAATAATTTAATTAATTCAAGTTGAAAATATAGATGAAGGACATATGCATAAAACAATATTAAAGATAAATCTACAGGTCAGAATTTGTATTAAAGGAGATGATTAAAATTAGTGACGTAATAGACTTTAATGAACTAAAGAATAAGGCTACAGATAAGGATGTAGATAAATTTGAGGATTATATATATTCAATGTATTATTCCATGGCTCAAGGAAATATGTCTATGGCAGAAATGAGCAGGGAAATATTAAAATATATGCAGGAGAATAATATATCTCAAGAAAAATTTATGAATATTCAGAAGAAAATAATGGAACGATATGGCGTATCAACAGAGGACTTAGAAGAACAAATGAAGTCTATGGGAGTAGATACAGCTTTAAATCCCTTAGGTACAAACTATGAAGATGCTAGGAAAGTTATGGGCTTTCAGGAAAAATATAAAGGAAAGCTTTCTGTAAAAACAACTACTGGCTATCACATAAAAAATAGTAAAAATGATGTAGAGATACACCTTCAAGAAGAAAATATTTTATTAAAAAGCTATGATAAGATTGATTTAGCAGATAATGAATTAAATGAATTTTTATGTTCATATAAAAAAGTAGTAGGGAATAAAGTTCTTAATATTTCTATATGTGAAAATGCATCTACCTATTTATATTAAAAAAACAAAATATATAACTAAAAACCCCTTGATTTTGTGTTGTACATATAGTACAATAAGCAAGTAATGAAGGGGCATCGTATATCGGTAGTATAGAAGTCTCCAAAACTTTTGAGCTAGGTTCGATTCCTAGTGCCCCTGCCATATAAACCTAGTGATTTTAATAATTGCTAGGTTTTTTTATTTTTAAAATTAAAGTATATGCACAAAATGGGTGAAATTTGTGTGCAAACTTGTTATAAATAGGAGTAGATGTTGATAAGGTAATGAAAAGCATAAAAAGTATAAGTGAGTGTTGATAAAACATGAGAGTTAAACAAAATTAGGTAAAAGTTTACAATAGATTATAGAACAAGTATTAAATTGAGGGAAGTTGGGTAAAATTCTCTATAGGGTAATAACAAATATGGAGAGGGTTTGAGTCATGAATATTCTTATTTTATCTGCTTCTACAGGTGGTGGACATATGAAGGCATCGGAAGCCTTAAGAGATTATATAGTTGAAAATGAAGTAGATGCTAAGGTGAAACTAGTAGATACTATAGAATATATTAGTCCAACAATAAATAAGGTAGTTACTGATGGTTACGTTATGCTTGTAAGGAATATGAACTACTTATATAGGATATTTTATAAAGATACTGATAGAAATAGTCTAGTATCAAGGTTTGTTACTAGGATACTTTTGACACTTTCTAAGAGTCTTCTACCATTAATAGAAGAGTTTGAAGCTGATGTAATAATAACTGCACACCCATTTTCAACAGAAATTATATCAATTTTAAAGGGGAGTTCAAGGATTGGTATCCCACTGATATGTATAATGACAGATTATGCAGCCCATAATACATGGATAAAGAAAAATGTTGATGAATATTGCGTTGCAACTAAAGATATGATAGATGAGATGGTTAAACGAGGAGTAAAAAGGGAAAAAATTCATCCTTTTGGAATACCAGTTTCACAGAAGTTTTTTTGTGGAGATATGAATGATAAAAGAAAATTATTAAACAGCTTAAACTTAAAGGATATTACAACTATACTTATTATGGCGGGAAGCTTTGGAGTTAATAATATTGAAAATATATATAAAGAGCTTATTGAAGTTAATGGCCGTTTTCAGATTATAGTTCTTACAGGGAATAATGATAAGTTATACAATAAGATGAAAAAGAATATGAATACTTCAACTAAGGAGACGCGAGTTATTAAATTTACAAACGATGTTCATAGATATATGAATTTGGCTGATATATTGATTACAAAGCCAGGTGGACTTACTATATCAGAAGCATTAGCATCAAATTTACCTATGATAATTTTTGATGCAATACCAGGTCAAGAGGAAGCAAATTCACAATTTTTATTGAATCATGGAATGGCAGTTTCTATAGGAAGTGGAACAGATTGCAAAGAAGTTCTGGAAGATTTAATAAATGATAATAAGAAGCTAAAAAAACTTACAAAAAACTGCGGTGAATTCAATAAGGAAGCGTGTAGTGAACAGATATTAGAGCTAATAAGAATTTCTATAATTAAAAAGAAAGATAAAACTTTTAAAGTTATATAAAATAAAATAGATATATAAGAGGCAAAAGTAATTGCCTCTTTAAATTTTACTTTTTTTCCATGCTCCATCAATAAATCCAGACAAAAACTCAAAGGTACCATTTTTGATGTGAAGAAAGCTCATTATTGAAACAATAAGTCCACTGAAGCTTCCAATGAGCATATCAGTCATAGTATCAACAAGGCTAAAAAGCTGTGAATCAAAGCCAAATAGTTGATCACCAGCAAATTCCCAAAACTCCCATAGTGCTGCTGTAGCTACGGTGAATAAAAATATAAATATAGCTACGAAAAGTGGAGAAAGAATCTTGAAATTATCTTTTCCAATTAAAGGTTTCAGTAGGGTTAGAGCTAACAAGCCTAGAATTACACCAGATAGTAGATGTAAAAATAAATCCCACCAGGATATGATGGAGTAAAAGTTATACATTCTACCTACGAAGAGTGCTAAGAATATAAATGATTGTATAAGAAAATCTATAGAAGTAGATATGTAAAATCTAAACATATTACAGAATATATCTGGTAAAAATGAACAAAAAATAATTAGCACTCCATTTGAAATATAATTTCTATTTGAACCATCCTTATTCGTTAAAATATAATACACTGTTAAAATCAATAAAGTTATTCTAAATATAAATTTGAATAATAAGCTAAAGGTTATTTTAGACTTAACCATTTGATTAACCTCCAAAAACTAAGTGTGAATATGGTTATATTGTTCTATTAGTAAAAGTTTTTTATCCCTAGATATTTTTTTGATTTCACATTCTCGTTTTAAGGCTGAAGATTTATCCTCAAATTCCTCGGAGTAAACTATTTTTACAGGAAGTCTACAACGAGTATATTTTGCACCTTTTCCACTATTGTGACAGCGAAGTCTTCTCTCTAAGTCAGTTGTCCACCCCGTATATAGGGTGTCATCACCACATTTCAAAATATATATGTAACACATGAAAGTTTCCCCCAATAAATATATTTTAATCTAGTTATATTATATCAAGTAAGGTCAAACTAAAATATAAGAGAAATTTTTAGGAATTGGAGCATATAAAGTGAAAAAAGCTATATTTAGTAGTGAGTTTTGGAAGTATATATGAATGGATTGGGAGAGTTAGAAAGCTTTAGAAGTATTTATATAAGAAGGATTGAAGAAGTAATAAATAATAGAAAATAAAAGAAGCTGGTTCTTTTCGGACGAAAGCCAGCTTCCTTAGTTAAATAAATATAAAAGATTTAAGGATTTAATAGTAATTGATATCTCTTATCAATGAGTTAATAATACTATAGATTAATAAGGAAGTCAATATAAATGATAATTATTTTCAATTAAACCCTATAACTTTATTTTTTATCTAAAAAATATGTATATAAAATCATATGTTTTTTTTCTTCTTTATGAGTTTATAAATAAATACAATAGCTAATAAAGCAAGTACAAATAATACTATAATTGAATAATCCCCAAGAATTTTCTTTATCAACACAGTATTTTCACCTAAAAAATATCCGAGAGATATGAGGACTATATTCCAAATTGTAATACCGCCTAAAGAGTATAAAATAAAGGTGGAATATCTCATTTTCATAGCACCTACAGCTAAAGAGATATAAGTTCTAGTAATAGGTAATAATCTACTTAAAAATACGGCAGGTTTATCATATTTATCAAGGATTGAGTTTAAAGTTTTAAAGCTTTTCCTAGCCCCTGAGGATTTTTTGCAAAGCCAGTTTATTATAGGGGCGCCACCATAGTAGCCAATACAATAGCATACACTTGAGCCAAGTAAACCCGCCATGATACTTACTAGTATTATTCCAACTAAGCTAAATGTCTGCCTAGAAGCAAGTAAACCTATAAATGGTAGTAGTATTTCACTTGGAAGTGGTAAACAAGCATATTCTAAGAAAACGGCCAAAAATACACCCAAGTATCCAAAACCTTCTATTGTAGAGATTATTAGGTTGAGAAAATTGTCTATCATATCCATAAATTTCACCTCAAAATTATATATATGTATATTATAGACACACATTGATAAAAAAATCAAAGACTTAAAAGAGAGGTGCTTTTAAGTCTTCGAATTCATAATAATCGTGCATAAGAAGGTGAACAAATCACTGCAAAGTGAGTAAGATTAGCTTTAGATATAAATACTAAATTTAAATAAAAGCTAATTTGTTCTCATTAATAGTTTGTGCAATCATATAGATAAGTTACTAGAGAATTAAACCCATAAATAGAAAAGAGAATATTAATTTAGCGAAATAAGTAGCAGACTACTATGAAATTTAAGTAATTTGAATACTTAAATGTTATACTTTAATTTATAGAAAATTTAATTTTAATAAAATTGAAGGTAATGGGGATGAATATGAGAAACGTGATAGAAATAAGGGATATAAAAATTGGAGAGGGAATTCCTAAAATATGTGTTCCTATTGTTGAAATAAGTAGGGAAAATATATTAAAAAAAGCTAGGGAAATAAAGTTTATTGAGGCAGATATGGTTGAGTGGCGTGGAGATTATTTTGAGAATATAAATCAATGGGATGAAGTAAATAAGATTTTACTTTGTATTAGAGATATACTAGAAAATACTCCGATTTTATTTACATTTAGAAGGTTAGAAGAAGGTGGCAAAGTAGAAATATCTAAAGATCATTATCTTCAATTAAATAAAAGAGTAGTTAACACTAAACTAGTGGATTTAATAGATGTGGAGCTACTTATAGGTGAGGACGTGATTAAAGATATAGTTACAGAGGCCAATAACAATAAAGTAAAGGTAATTATATCAAATCATGATTTCAATAAAACACCAGCTGAGGATGAGATAATATCACGATTATGTAAAATGCAGAGTTTAGGTTCAGATATATCGAAAATAGCTGTAATGCCACAAAATCAAGAGGATGTACTTATATTACTTAAAGCTACTGAAAAAATGGTGAGAAATTATGCTGATAGACCTGTTATTACTATGGCAATGTCAGGCCTCGGGGCAATTAGTAGGATATCAGGAGAATTATTTGGATCTTCAGTTACATTTGGAAGTGTCGGTGAAGGTTCAGCACCGGGTCAAATTCAGGTTGAAGAGCTAAAGAATATTTTAAGGGTGCTTCATGAGGAAAAATAATAGACAATGTAATGCTAATTTACATTGTCTATTATTTTGAGTGGAGTGTGTGAAAGTTTTTCTGTAAATAGCTTTCTATGATAATTATTTTTAGGCATGGAGGTCATGAGGTGGCTCCCATGCCTTGATTTTAATATAATATCAAAAAAATTACATATCAAGTACACATCATCTTCATTATTAAAGAATCCAAAGCTGAATCTTACGGTACCATCAGGAAATGTTCCTAATGTTCTTTTTCATGAAAATATTTTACCATTACTACCTTATCTTTAAATTCGTAACCACACTTCTTGTAGAGTCTTTGGGCATTAATATTTGCGCTTCCAGTTAGAAGAGAGATGTGATTACAGGATTTTGATTTAAACATGTTTTCGAGAAAGGTTACCATTCTGGTAGCAATTCCATTTTTACGATAATCTTCACGTACATAGAGCTCTGTGATTTCACCGTCTTTATAATTATAGCAAAAAGTATCTTTTATTTGTCCACAAGCAAAGGCAATAGGCAAATCTTCATTTACTGCTACAAGAATAATTTCATGCTTCTTATTTATTTCATGAATTATTTTCGCTTCAGAAACTAGTACATTGTTAAATTCATAGTTTAGTTCTTTAAGAGCAGGAGCATCTTTTGGAAGAGCTTTTCTAATTTCGATATTCAAATTCATTACCTCCATTTTAAAACATATAATATCTCTATTAAATTTCTTGTAATAAGTATATTGCTATGTATTGGATAATATAATTATAGTTTTAAATAATCACAACTGGATGTATAATATATACATAAAATGTAAAAAAGATGTGAAGAAATGAAAAAAATAATAATGTTACCTTAACCTTTAATTTTGGAGCATCAGGTTCTCTTCAAAAACAAATCGAAGAAGGTGTACCGGCAGGCCAATATGCATAGGAAGCATTAACTTATTATGGTAAATGGGATGGGATACAAGATAAGATTGTATTTGCAAAGGAAATATATTAGTAGCCATAGTGATAATTTTTAGCTTTATTATAGTATTTTGGTTGAATAGTTGGACTAAAATCAGAAGATAATCATAGAGACAAAAGATTTTTCTATAAGGAGTTAACTTTAAAGAGAGGACTAGAAAGTAATGCTAAATAGCTAAAAGAATAGTATAATAAGTTAAAAGAATGTTAGCTGGAGGTTATTCATGGAGAAGTATGATTTAATCGTCATAGGAGCGGGTGTAGCAGGGCTTAGTGCTGCAATAGAAGCTAAATCTAGAGGCGTTGAAAAAATAATAATAATTGATAGAGATACAGAGCCTGGTGGAGCAATGAATAATTGTGTACATACAGGATTTTATTATAAAAATATAAAGGATAATTTAACTAGTCCAGAGCTTATTTCAGACCTTGTGGACGAAGCAATAGGATTAGGTGTGAAAATAAAGTGTGAAACTACAGTTGTAGAGCTTAAGGATAATATGGAGGTTGTTTTAGTAAATAAGAGGTCTGGAATAAAGTCTATATATGGTAATGCTATAATTCTTGCCATGGGTTCTAGAGAAAAACCATTTGGATATAAAAATGTCCTTGGTTATGGCGCAATGTCAGGAATAACTACTGCTGGATCGACACTAAAATATATAAATAGAAGAGGGGTACTTCCAGGGAAAAAGTGCATAATTCTTGGTTCAGATGATATTGGAGTATTAACAGCCAGAACTTTAGTACAAGAGGGTGCTACTGTAAAGTGTATGATTGAAACTAGTAGTAATATTAGAATAAATAGTGACGTATCTAGAGAGTTTATAGATGATTTCAATATACCAATTTTATTTAATCATAGAGTAGTTAAAATTTATGGCACAGCTAGAGTTACTGGTGTAGATATAGTTGAGTTAGATGAAAATTACAATGAAATTAAGGATACTGTGAATTATATGGAATGTGATACATTAGTGCTATGCATGAAGCCTAGACCAGATACAAAGCTTGTAGAAGATTATTGTGTAGAGTTAGATGACGAAGAAGATGGCGTAAGAATTGATGAAAACATGGCCACTACAAGAGAAGGTGTATTTGCATGTGGAACTGTAATTGATGGATATAACTCTGTAGAAAATGTTATGCATCAAGGAAGAAGTGCTGGTAAGTCTGTAAGTGAGTATATAGCAGGGGTAAAGTAGCTATCGAAGGGAAATAAGAGGTAGTCATAGAAAGTATGAATAATAAAGAAAAAATAATAAAATTTGCAAATGGGCTTTTTTTAGATGTTATTGGGTTTACGGAGTGTAGAGTTTTTGAAGAACTAAGACCATGGTTTCAATATCGTAAAGAAAGTGGCTTGTTTAATGAGTTTGAAGAACAGGATATAGAAAAGAAAATTAATCCAAGGCTGTTGATGGAAGAAGGAAAGACTATAGTATCAATAGCCTTTCCTTATTATTATGAAGAATGTAAAGAAGATAATCAATTTTCTATATACACTAGAGGAAAGGATTATCATAGAGTCGTAGGCGAATATTTGGATAAAATATGTGGATTTATAGAGGCATTGGGTGGAAAAACAGAGGCCTTTGTTGATAGCAATCCATTACCAGAGCGGTATATTGCAACACTTTGTGGAGTTGGATTCATAGGGAAAAATAATACACTTATTACAGAAAAGTACGGCTCATATGTGTTTCTTGGAGAAATTATTACAGACTTGGAAATAGAAGCGGATGAACCTATTGTTCATGGATGTAAGGAGTGTAATCTATGTGTGGAAAAATGTCCTACAAGTGTTATAATTAAAGATGGAAAAAACTTTAATTCAAACCACTGTGTATCATATTTAACTCAAAAAAAACACCTTGGTGAGAATGAGGTTCCTTTAATAAAAGGGAGAATTTTTGGCTGTGACACTTGTCAGAGTGTATGTCCACATAATAGAAATATAGTTAAGTCTCCCATAAAGGAATTTGAGCCTAAAGGTTACATGGGGGATATAAATTTAAATAGCCTTATACGAATTAATAATGGTGAATTTAAAGAGAAGTATAAGAACCATTCTTGTGGATGGAGAGGCAAAAATATATTAATAAGAAATAGTCTAATTAATTATTATTTAATTAATAAAGAAGATAAGGATGATGTTGACAAAAGTATTACATCTCCATACATAAAAGATTATTATGATAGATTATTTAAAAAGTGAAAGTAGTTAAGTCTTAGTTTGGAGGGGCGATTTACATGAATAAAAATACTTTAATAAAAATATTAGGCAAATTACCAGGGGGACTTTCATCGAAAATATCAAGACAATATGTTAGGCAAAAAATCAAGAAATATGCAAATCTTAAGGTTGAAGGATATGAAAATATAGAAAATGTAAATAGCTCAGTAATATTTATATCAAATCACTTAAGTAATTCGGATGGGTTAATATTAAATGAAGTACTTAGAGAAAAGGACCCAACTTTTATTGCAGGAGTAAAGTTATCGGATAATGCCTTCACTAAAAATGGGGTAAGCTATATAAAAACTATATCAATTAAGCCGAATTCAGCGGATAAAGAAGCTATAAGCAAAATAGTTCAAAAACTAAAAGCTGGTGAGAATATAATGATGTTTCCTGAGGGAACTAGAAGCAGAAATGTTGAAATGATAGAGGCTAAAAAAGGATTATTATTAATAGCTAGACTTGCTAAAGCTACCATAGTGCCTATTGGAATTACTGGAAGTGAAGATTTTATGCCAATAAACGATAATGACATGGGTGGAGAAAGCTTTAATCCAGCACATGTAACAGTTAAAATCGGAAGACCACTTCGAGTGCCGGTAAAATTGAAAGAAGAAGATAAAAATGAATATAATGAAAGAGCAATGATGGAAATTATGAAGTCAGTAGCAGTCCTTTTACCTGAGCAATATAGAGGCATTTATAAATAAGCATAATCTTGTGTTAAGCTTTTAATAAATAAATTTAGCGTGTGTTGAAAAATATGTTATTTTAAGGTATAAATATACTATAGTTAATAATTATGTAATCTAAAATATAAAATAACTTTATAAAACTAATATGGAGGAGATTATATGGGAAGTAAATCATTAGAAAAATTTCTTAAGGCAGGTTTAGAGGACCTTAAAAATAAAGGTCTTTATAACGAAATCAACGTAATTACAGGACAGAATGGACCAATTATAGAAATTGACGGTAAGAAACTTATAAACCTTTCAGCGAATAACTATCTAGGACTTGCAACTGATAAAAGAATGATAGCTGCAGGACTTGCTGCTACAGAAAAGTATGGAGTTGGAGCTGGAGCTGTTAGAACTATAAATGGAACATTAGATATACACGTAGAGCTAGAAGAAAAATTAGCTGCATTTAAGCATACAGAAGCAGCTATAGCTTTCCAATCTGGATTTAACTGCAATATGGCTGCAATTTCAGCTGTAATGGGTAAAAATGATGCGATACTTTCAGATGCTTTAAACCATGCATCAATCATTGATGGATGTAGATTATCGGGAGCTAAAATTATTAGAGTTGAGCATTCAGATATGAAAGATTTAAGAGCTAAGGCTAAAGAAGCTACTGAATCAGGTTTATACGGAAAAGTAATGGTAATTACTGATGGAGTTTTCTCAATGGATGGAGATATTGCAAAGCTTCCTGAAATTGTTGAGATTGCAGAAGAATTTGATTTAATAACTTATGTTGATGATGCCCATGGTTCTGGAGTGCTTGGAAAAGGTGCAGGAACAGTTCATCACTTTGGTTTATCCCATAAAATAGACTTCCAAATTGGTACTTTATCTAAAGCTATAGGTGTAGTTGGAGGATATGTAGCAGGAACTAAAGACCTTATCGATTGGTTAAAAGTTAGAGGCAGACCATTCCTATTCTCTACATCATTAACACCAGCATCATCAGGAGCATGTATAGAAGCTATAAATATATTAACTGAAAGCACTGAACTTCATGATAAGCTATGGGAAAATGGAAACTACCTAAAAGCTGGTCTAGAAGGGTTAGGTTTTGATATTGGACATAGTGAAACTCCAATAACTCCATGTATAATAGGAGATGCAGCTAAGGCTCAAGAATTTAGCAGAAGATTATATGAAGAGGGCGTATACGCTAAATCAATAGTATTCCCAACAGTACCTCTTGGAACTGCTAGAGTTAGAAATATGCCATCAGCAGCTCATACTAAGAAAATGTTAGATGAAGCTATAGCTAACTATGCAAAAGTAGGAAGAGAGATGGGTTTAATAAAATAGTATCTAAGTATTTAAAATTAGTGTAAGACTCAGCAATTATAAGTTTACTGAGTCTTACATAATGTTATGATTAATGTAAAGTCTTAAGTGAGAGTCTAAATCTATGATTTAGTTATTCGAAGTTAAGTGAAAAACTAAATCTTTACCCTAAAGGGCACGCGTGATTTAGGCTTTTGAACCTACTCAGGCGAGTACTCATTCGAATGAATATGAGAATACGTTTCCTTATTAAATTGATATAAAACATTAGTAATACTTAAGTGGAGGAATGGATATGAAGAGAATATTAGTTAGTGGATGTTTAGGACAAATCGGAACGGAACTTGTTACAAAGCTTAGAACTTTATATGGAGCTGAAAACGTTGTAGCTACAGATATTAGAAAACCAGAAGGAAATCCTATAGTTGAAGGTGGAATTTTTGAAATTTTAGACGTTACTAATTACAATAATTTTTTAGAAATTGCTAAAAAGTATGAAGTGGATACAATAATTCATCTTGCAGCTCTTTTATCAGCAGTTGCAGAAGCGAAACCACAATTCGCTTGGTCAATAAATATGGGGGGATTAGTAAATGCCCTTGAAGTAGCTAGAGAATTAGGATGTAAATTCTTTACGCCAAGTTCAATAGGAGCTTTTGGACCAGACACACCTAAAGTAAACACGCCTCAAGATACTATTCAAAGACCAAAAACTATGTATGGTGTAACTAAGGTTTCTGGAGAACTACTATGTGACTATTATTATACTAAATTCGGTGTAGATACAAGAGGAGTAAGATTCCCAGGGCTTATCTCTTATGAAGCACTACCAGGTGGAGGAACTACAGACTATGCCGTAGATATATACTATGAAGCATTAAAATCAGGTAAGTACACTTCATTTATAGAACAAGGTACATATATGGATATGATGTATATGCCTGATGCTATTAATGCGATTATAACTTTAATGGAAGCAGATCCAAGTAAGTTAAAGCATAGAAATGCCTTTAACATAACTGCTATGAGTTTTGAACCAGAAGAAATAGCAGCTGAAATCAAAAAGCATATTCCGGAATTTGAGTTAAGCTATGAGGTTGATCCAGTAAGACAGGGAATTGCAAATACTTGGCCGGATTCAATAGATCCAACCGCAGCTAAAGAAGAGTGGGGATTTAAGACAGAGTATGATTTAGCTAGAATGACAGCAGATATGCTTGAAAAGTTAAAACTTAAAGGAATAAAATAAGAATATAAAATAGTAAAAGTAAAGTCATAGCTATAATAAAATGTACCCTATATAATAGACACTTAAAAAAAGTCTATTATATAGGGTATTTCTATGTATAATACAATTAGTAGGCTTAAATAAAGAACATGCAAGCAGATTTGTCCATGAGTTTTCAGGTGGACAAAGACAAAGAATAGGTATTGCTAGGGCTTTAGCTGTAGAGCCTAAATTCTTAGTTCTTGATGAACCTATATCTGCTCTAGATGTTTCAATTCAAGCGCAGATTGTAAATCTTCTTATAAAGCTTCAAGAGGAGTTTGGACTAACATACTTATTCGTAGCCCACGATTTATCAATGGTAAAAAATTACATGAAAGATATTATGAAAGCGATATTGATAGGATTAGGAATTGGTAGTATTATTACTATAGTCCTTGGAATTATAGGGATATGTATTCATGGTGGCAAAATTAATGAAGCATTGATACTAAGTCAGCAAGGATTGTTTATAATAGGTGCGCTAGTACTAGTTTTAGTTGCGGCTTTAATAATTAAGCGGGATGGCCGTCGAACATTATCAGATAAAGAGGGCTGGCGAAATCAATTTAAAGTAATGAACTTTCCGATGGTAATTTTAATTGTAGGTGTCTTTATATTATTAATTGGTGGAATGTTAGACTATGTATAACAAGTGGAGGGAATAGTATGGATATAAAATTAAAGAATGCGTATGTAAATATTTTACAAGAAGAATTAGTACCAGCAATGGGATGTACAGAGCCAATAGCTATAGCTTATGCCGGTGCGAAAGCAAGAATGGTTTTAGGAGATCTTCCAGATAAAGTTATTGCAAAATGTAGTGGAAATATTATTAAAAATGCTAGATGTGTAACTATTCCTAATTCAGGTGACTTATCAGGGATTGAAGCTGGAGTTATGGTGGGAATCGTAGCAGGAGATTCAGAAAGAAAAATGGAAGTGCTACAAGCTGTAGATGGAAATGGCATTGAAAAAACAAAAGAGTTTTTAAAGGCAGGTATATGTACTGTAGAATTTTTAGATACTTTAATACCTCTTCACATTATAGTTGAGTTATATAAGGGTGAGGAACATGTGTTAGTTGAAATCAAATACGCTCATACTAATATTACTCGTATTGAAAAAAATGGTGAGGTTTTATTATGGGAGGTCGAGGACGGAAAATGGACTCAAGATCTTCAAGATAGAAGTTTGCTTAACCTAGATGGTATTAAGGATTTTGCGGATAATGTACCTATAGAGGATATTAAGGATTTATTTGATAAACAAATCAAGTGTAATATGGATATTTCTGATGTAGGTATGACTGGTGAATATGGATTAGGTTTAGGAAAAGTACTTATGGATTCATATCCAGAAGGAATTGTTACTAAGATGAAAGCTCGTGCATCAGCTGGATCTGAAGCTAGAATGGGAGGATGCGATCTTCCTGTAGTTATTAACTCAGGAAGTGGAAATCAAGGAATAACATCTTCTGTTCCAGTAATAGTTTATGCTAGAGAAAAAGGTGTATCAGATGAAAAGCTATATCGTACACTAGCCTTTTCTAACCTATTGACTATATATCAAAAGGAATTTATCGGAAAGCTATCTGCATTTTGTGGCGCTGTTTCAGCTGGTTGTGCCAGTGGAGCTGCTATAACATATATGGATGGTGGAGACTTAGAAGAAATTAAGATGACAATAGTTAATACATTAGCTAATATCCCTGGAATAATTTGTGATGGTGCTAAGCTTTCTTGTGCAGCTAAAATTGCTTCTAGTTTAGATGCATCAATGATGGCTCACTACCTAGCTATGCAGGGAAAAGTATATGAACCATATACAGGTATACTTCAGGGTGGAACTGAAGAAACAATAAGCTGTGTTGGTCATATTGGTAAAGAAGGTATGAAAGAAACAGATAAAGAAATAATAAGAATTATGCTTGGCGAATAAAGCCAACATGTACAAGGTTATCTCATTTTATTTTGAGATAGCCTTTTTTATGAGATAATATTAATATCGCTCATGCTTAGTATATAAAGATTATATGAAAATAAGGGACAAAAGACTGTAAACAAATACAGTCTTTTACCTTTTATATATTTAATTATTTAAGTAATATACAGTCTTGAACATCATCTAAAGCTTCACCAAATCTTTGGAAATGAACAACTTCTCTTTCTCTTAGGAACTTTAGGATTTCTATTATTTGATAATCTTCAGATTGTCTAATTAATGCTTCATAGGTAGCACGAGCTTTTTGTTCAGCAGCCATATCTTCTGTTAAATCAGCGATGACATCATCTTTGGCTTGAATATATGAAGCAGTCCATGGAACTCCATTAGGATCTGCCCAGAAAAGGGCTCTTCCGTGGGTAGTATAGTGAGCTCCAAGTCCAGCATCCTCTAATTCTTTTAAGGAGGCATTACTCATAAGCTGATATATCATAGTTGCAATCATTTCGACATGAGCCATTTCTTCAGTACCAATATCGGTTAAAAGAGCTTTAGATTTACCTGTTGGCATGGTATAGCGTTGATTTAGGTATCTAAGAGCTGCACTTAATTCACCATCAGGTCCACCATATTGAGCTATTAAAAATTTGGCCATCTGTAGGTCCTTTGATTTTAGGTTTATAGGATATTCTAAAGTTTTTACATAATACCACATATACTATTTATCCTCCTTCATTAGTAGTTCTCCCAAGGCCAAGGCATATCTGTCCAAGCTTTTGGATATTCAACGGAAGCAGAGCCGAAGTTAGTTAAAGGCCCATATTTCTCTTCGAATTCCCTAACCAACATATCTAACTTACAGGATATTTCTTGGTAGTCTTTTGTAGCTTCCTTGCAATCTGGGAAGTTATCAAGATACAAATTAAGGTCTACTGCGTAGAATTGATGCTTCATAATTTCTTTTAATAAATCTCTATCGTACATATGAGCACCTCCTTAATTATGTTTTGAATGATTCTTTGAAGGATAAGGCCTATAAAGGTCTTTAAAGATAGTTCCCATCTTAAGGGCGTCATCAATGGAGTATAAATTTCTGTATGATTGTGGCAATATAAATGCACAAGCGTATTTCATTTTTACACATGAGCTATTTTCGTTGTTAGTCATTAGTTGTTCTCCTTTTAAAATTCAGTTATATATATTAACTATCATATGAATTAAAAATGTAATTGTGATAAAATATGAGATTAATTATGTGATAATTTTAGTGTAAGATTTTTAAAAGAATATCGTTATATAAGGTGAAGGATAAAATAAAGATATTGTTGAGTAGCAAAGAAGCAAATACAGACATGCTATAAGTACTTAAAGAAGGAGGCGATATTTAATGAAGGTTGATGAAGGGAATTTTATAAGAGAGCTTAAATATAAAAATCCGCAAGCATTAGATTATTTTATAGATATATATGGACCATTAGTTAAAGGTATTACGACAAAAGTTTTATATTCCCTAGGAAATGATGGCATTATGGAGGAATGTATGTCGGATATACTAATGGCAGTTTGGATTAATATTGAAAAATACAACGAAGACAAGGGTAGTTTTCAAAAGTGGCTTGGGAATTTATAGTACAATAATTATATATAAATTAATAGGTAGTTTTAATACTACCTATTTTTACTTTGAAAAAGCAATAATTTAACATGAATTTAGACTTTGTGTTTATGCAATGTGATAAAATTAAATATATAGAATAAAATTACATTTAGATTAATCTAGGGGGTTTTTAAAATGCCAGCAAGTTATACCCATTACAGTTTTGGACAAGTAGTTTATAATAGGCTGCCAAAGTATTTAAAACGTATTGTAGATAAGAATAAAGTAGTTTATAACATTGGATTAAATGGTCCAGATATCCTTTTTTATTATAAACCTTTGAGCAAAAATCCTATTAATAGAATTGGATATGCTATGCATGAAGAAAGTGCTTATAAGTTCTTTGAGAATGCCAAAAATCATATTATAAAGTGTAGGAAAGATGAAGGTGTAGCGTACATACTAGGATTTCTTTGCCATTTTATTTTAGATAGTAATTGTCATCCATATATAGCAGAAGCTATGGAGGAAAGTGGTATATCCCATCAAGAAATTGAAGCTGAATTAGATGGAAGAACTATGAGAGAAAACAATCTAAGCCCTCAGCAGGTCAATGCAGGAAATCATATAGTTGCATCTAAAGAGGTTTCAAAAATAATAGCACAATTTTATACCGGAATTTCTAGTGAACAAGTATATAAGTCTCTTAAGTCAGTTAGGTTTTATAATGAGTTGCTTCTTTGTCAAAATAAATTTAAAAGAAATATTATTAAAGGAGCTTTAGGAAAAATAAAGGGAGGGGATAGCTTTAGTCATATGATTATTAATGTGGTTCCAAATCCAAAGTGTAAGGTTATAGTAAATAAACTGATGTTACTATATGAGAATTCAATAGATGAAGCTATACAAATGATAGAAGGGTATTATAGTGCAATAATGGAAGATGCTCCAATTCACCAAAGATTTGATAGGAATTTTGAATAGGGGGAGTAAAATGAGTAAATTTACCAAACTGGAAAAGAACTGGATTCTATATGATGTAGGTAACTCGGCATTTACAATGTTGGTATCTACTATAATTCCAATTTACTTCAAGAATGTGGCTTCAACTGCAGGGGTTTCAGCTGCAGATTCAACAGCTTATTGGGGCTATGCATTATCCATATCAACTGTAATTATAGCAATTCTTGGACCAATTTTAGGAACTTTAGCTGATACTAAAGGGTATAAGAAATCATTATTCTCTTTATTCATGATGTTAGGAGTTTTAGGATGTGCAGCTCTATCACTTCCAGTAACCTGGATAATTTTCTTGGCTATCTTTGTTATTGGTAAGGTTGGATATGCGGGAAGTTTAATTTTTTATGATGCAATGCTTAATGACGTAACTATTGATGATAGAATGGATGAAGTATCTTCACAAGGATATGCGTGGGGATATATAGGCAGTTGTATTCCGTTTACTATAAGTTTGCTTATAATTTTATTTGCAGGGAAAATAGGGATTTCAGCAAATCTTGCAACTGGAATTGCATTTATAGTAACAGCTACATGGTGGTTATTAATAACCTTACCACTTCTTAAAAATTATAAGCAAAAATATTATATAGAAAAAAGTGAAAGTCCTATAGCAGACAGCTTTAAACGAATAGGGCATGCAATTATAAGTATAAAAAAGCAAAAGCATATATTCTTATTCTTGTTAGCATTTTTCTTCTATATTGATGGAGTATACACTATTATAGGAATGGCTACATCATATGGTAAAGACGTTGGTATATCAGACAGCAATCTGTTGTTAGCATTACTCTTAACACAAATAGTTGCATTTCCATGTGCGATTTACTTTGGTAAGTTATCAAAGAAAGTTAGTAATGTTAAATTGATAAAAATATGTATTGTAGGATATATGGCAATAACACTATTTGCATTACAGTTGGATAAAGCCTGGGAGTTTTGGCTATTAGCAGTTTGCGTTGCAATATTCCAAGGGCCAGTTCAAGCATTATCTAGATCTTACTTCTCAAAAATTATACCAAAAGAAAAATCTAGTGAGTATTTTGGATTCTATGATATCTTTGGTAAAAGCGCATCCTTTATGGGTACTACAATTGTAGGTATTACAACTCAAATAAGTGGTACCTCAAAGGTAGGGGTTGGTTGTATAGTAATCATGTTTATAATAGGGTTCTTAATTTTTAGAGTTGCTATTAAGGAAAGTGTTTCTTCTCCAGAGAGCGAAGCTACAGTTAGTCTATAAGAGTATTATTTCTTTTTTGACCAGTAAGCATCTGCTTCCGTTTCAAGTTTTTTAATCCATTATAATAGTAAGAAAATTCTAGTAAATGAGCATATGCTATTTTCCCAGTTAATATAGGGCCATTAGCAGCCTACCTCACTTTAATAGTATAATTTTATTAATAATATAAGTTGAGTTATTAAGTGAAAATATGCAAAAAGTTACTCGCTATTTTTTGATTATTGCGACTTTAATTTCATAGAAAATTTCTATTGTTATTTATATGTAAGAGATGTTAAGATATCTTATACGAATTATAAATTTTCTATTAAAATATCAGGTGTATTATCTGGAAGAAGCAAAGGAGGAAAAAATGATAAATAACATTACTATGAAACAAATACAATGGGGGACTCATGAGTATGAACAGACAGTAGAGCTAAGATGTAAGGTCTTTGATAAGAATCAAACACAATTAAACCTAGATAGTGAAGTAGAAGATTATCATTTTTGTGCCTTTTTAGATTCTGAGGTAGTGGGCTGCTTTGTTTTAACAAAGGTTAATGAAGACACTGTTCAAATGAGACAAGTTGCAGTGGATGAGTCTGTCAGGGGCAGAAATGTTGGAAGACAAATGCTTGTTTTTGCAGAGGTTTTTGTAAAAGATATGGGCTATAATACGATCGTATTGAAAGCAAGAAAGCATGCTACACCGTTTTATGAGAAAGAAAACTATATGAAAACTAGTGAAGAATTTATTGAGGCAGCCATGACTGCAGGAATGACATATATCGAGATGACCAAAGTAGTTTGCTGAAATATTATATAGCCACTTAATCTTTAAGAAAAGATTAAGTGGCTATATTTATATTATAAAAATGATATAATAAAGTATAAGAAGAGAGAACGATTATTAAAAGAAGAAGGTGAGTTTATGAACAATGAGAAGAGAAAAAAGATACTAGAGATTTTGGAGGAGACCTATAGGGGGGCGTCTTGTGGTCTTGATTTTAATAGTACCTTTGAACTTTTAATATCTACAATACTTTCTGCACAGTGTACAGATGAAAGAGTAAATATGGTAACTAAGGAATTATATAAGGAATATAATACTCCGCAGGCTATCCTTACATTAACAGAAACAGAATTAGGGAAGAAAATTCATAGCTGTGGATTCTATAAAAATAAGAGTAAAAATATATTAGGAGCTTGCAAGGCTATTATGGAAAAGCATAATGGTGAGGTACCTGAAACTATGGAAGAGCTAATTGAACTTCCAGGAGTGGGAAGAAAAACAGCTAATGTAGTTCTTTCTAATGCTTTTGGAGTTCCAGCTATAGCTGTAGACACTCATGTGTTTAGAATTTCAAATAGAACTGGATTTGCACCAGGTGTCAATGTAGAAATTGTAGAAGAAAAGTTAATGAAATATGTGCCAAAGAAAATGTGGAGTGATACACATCATTACATAATTTGGCATGGCAGAAAGATATGCGATGCAAGGAAACCAAAGTGTCATGAATGTCCTATAGCACCATACTGTGATTATCTAAATAAAAGTAAATAATATAAATTAAAAGGTTGCATAAAGCATATAAGCTTTGAGCAACCTTTTTATATGAGTAAATTATAAAATTATGTCTAAAAGATTTTTTTCTATTAAATCATTGTATTTCCCAGCGCGGTAGTCAGCTACAAGAGCTTTTCTTTCATCCATTGAAAGTGTAGGCATTTTAGCAACAATATCCTTAGGCATTTCAACATAAGCACCTTTTGGAGCCATCGAGCTGTCAAAGGTTATAACCGTTGGTATTCTAGAATCTCCAACAGCTTCGTTAAGGAAATCCTCGAAGCCAGTTCTAGGGAAGAAGTGAAGCTTTAAGTTTGCGCTTTCCTCTTTAAGTCTTTGAAGAAAAGGGATAGTAACTATACAATCAGGGCAGAAGCCTTCTGAAAATACTGCTACATGAATAGTTTCGTTTAGGTTATGGACATCAGCCTTTGTACTATCAGATAGAGATGTATTATCATAAGCTGTATTCTGAACATCTCCATATTTATCATGTTGCTTTCCCAAGTACTCTTCAAAAGTTAGTGATTTTGTAAAATCTAACATGGTATACCTCCGTTTTAACCTTAAAATGTTATTATTGTTTTAAAGCCATAGTTTATTAATTCAATATATATTGACGCTAAAAAAATATGATTTAGTCAAGAATATTATAACAAATATTTAATGATAATTGAACAGTGTATAAATAATTATATAAAATTGAGAAAATATAAAAGAAACAGTATAATAATGTTATTAAGAAAAAGGTGGCGATATTTATGTCAAGAGTTGTTGAGAGATTTTTAGGATATGTAAAGTACGATACTAAATCAAGTACAACTACAAAAACTACTCCAAGTACAGAAGGACAAAGAGTTCTAGGAAATGCATTAGTAGAAGAGCTAAAAGAGATAGGACTTAGTGATGTTACAATAGACGAAAATGGATATGTAATGGCTACACTACCAGCTAATACTGAGAAAGCTATTCCAACTATAGGTTTTGTAGCTCATATGGATACTTCACCAGATTATTCAGGTGCAAATGTTAATCCACAAAGAGTTGACTATAAGGGTGGAGACATAAAATTAAATGAAAACACAGTACTATCACCAGAGCAATTTCCAGAACTATCTAAATATATTGGTAAAACTTTAATTACTACAGATGGAAATTCTCTTCTTGGAGCTGATGATAAGGCTGGAATAGCAGAAATAGTTACGGCAATGGAATACTTAATCACAAATCCAGATATAATCCACGGAACTATAAAGGTTGGATTTACACCAGATGAAGAAATTGGTGAAGGGGCAGACCACTTTAATGTTGAAAAATTTGCAGCAGATTTTGCTTATACTGTTGATGGCGGAGAACTTGGAGAGCTAGAGTATGAAAACTTTAACGCAGCAGGTGTAGAGGTTAAAATTACAGGTAGAAGTGTTCACCCAGGAAGCGCTAAAAATAAAATGATAAACTCTCAAGATATTGCTATGGAGCTTCAAGGGTTACTTCCAGCAGCTGCAAAACCAGAGTTTACAGAAGGTTATGAAGGATTCTTTATGCTTAGTCATATGAGTGGAACTATTGAAGATACATCTATGGTTTATATAATCAGAGATTTCTTTATGGATACCTTTGAGGCTAAGAAACAATTATTTAGTGAAATAGCAGGTCTATTAAATAAAAAGTACGGTGAGGGAACAGTAGAAGTAAAGATAAAGGACCAATATTACAATATGAAAGAGAAGATAGAACCTGTAATGCACATTATCGATACTGCAGTAGAGGCTATGAAAGCTCTTGAGATAGAACCTATAATAGTTCCTATTAGGGGTGGTACAGATGGAGCTAGACTTTCATTCATGGCACTTCCAACACCTAACCTATTTACTGGAGGGCTTAATTTTCACGGTAAATTTGAATATATTCCAATAGAATCTATGGAAAAGGCTGTTGAGACTATAATTAAGATAATAACTCTTTACGCAGAAAAGTAATATATCCCAGAATTGATTTGTGATAATAATACATAAAACATTACTTTTCAATACAAACTAATGAAAAGTAATGTTGGAGGTGTTATTATGAATGATAAATCAAGACCAATTTATCCACACCATGAAGGAAGCGATTTTGAAGATTTTACAGGTAGAGTACCAATGTACGATGACGCATGGGGTAAAGTTCAGGAGGCTGAAGTGAAAGCATCTAAAGAAAAAAATCATATAAGAAATCGCAATGACCAGATGGAAATGGGTGAAGAGATAACCTTTGAGAATTTAAATGATAATAATTTTAATGACGAAAATCGAGTTGATATTGATTCTATAATCAGAAATATGGATATGAGTGATCATAACTATAGGGATAATGATTGGTAATAGCTTAAGAAACTTAGAGGGAGGATTTTTCTTCCTCTAAGTTTGATTATAAGATTTTATGTGAATTTTAGTATGACAAGTAATTATACTTTTATGAAAAATGATATAATCTAAAATAAAGATTTTGTAGTATGAAATTAAGGAAACTACTGAAATTAAAGGTTTTAGTAGTTTTTAAGATAAAGATATATTATTCCAATTAAAAAATCATTAATATTTTAGTCACTGAACTGACACATTGGTATCTATAATTATAAGTATAGAAGAAAACGAAACAAAATTAATTAATAATCTTTTACAAGGGGGAAGAATTATGGGCAATGATATAAATAATAAGGACGAAGTAAAAAAAGAAGTTAGTACTGGAAAAAACAATGAAGGAACTAATGCAAACTTAAATAATGAGACATTAAATACGGATGACATAAATGTTAGAGAAGAAATGATAGGCGAGGAAAATGGACTTATTAATGAAGAAGTGAAAATCGAAGAAGAACCGGTATATTCAGAGACATCACATGATGAGATGTCAGAGGATCTGTCACATACAGTAATTCGAGATGCTGAATTCAAAACAGTACAAGAAATACAATCACCGCAATATCAAAGTGATTCAAGTTATAGTAATGATGATGAAAAAAAGAAAAAGAGAAAAGAGAAAACTAAAGGAAAGAGGCCAATGGCAGCTTATATAGCAGTGGCTCTTGTTTGCGCCATAGTTGGCGGAGGTATTGGAACTGCAGCAACTTACAGTGCAATGCAAAGTAAAATAGCTCAAGCTATTGAGGAAGTAAAGCTAAGTGGTTCTAATGGAAGTTCAAATAATAATATAGATAATTTATCCAATATAAGCATACCAGAGATTGTAGATCAAGTATCTCCAGCTGTAGTGGGAGTAGCAACAACTTCTGTAGCAACTAATGTATTTGGCTTTAATATGGGAGAACAGCAGGGCATAGGTTCAGGAGTTATATTCTCTGAAGATGGATATGTACTTACAAACTACCATGTAGTTGAAAATGTTAACCAGGTTAAAGTTATATTTAGTACAGGACAAGAAGTTTCAGCTAAGGTTGTAAACTATGACCAAGATGCAGATCTTGCAGTTGTTAAAATAACCGAAGATGTAGAAATGCCTGGAGTAGCTGAACTTGGAAACTCAGATAACCTTAAGGTTGGAGAAGATGTTATAGCTATAGGAAATCCATTAGGTAAAGAATATTTAGGTTCTGTTACAAATGGAATTATCAGCGCAGTTAATAGAGATGTTGATCTTAATCAAAATGGGCAGAAAACAAATCTAATTCAAACAAACGCTGCAATAAATCCAGGAAACAGTGGAGGACCACTAATTAATGCTTCAGGTCAAGTAATTGGTATAAATACTGCTAAAATACAAGCTACTGGAGTTGAAGGAATAGGTTTTGCAATTCCAATAAATGATGCTATTGACAAGCTTGATATGCTTGTTAAGCAGAAAATTACTCTTGGAATCTCAGTTATAAACGTGACTGATGAGTTAGCAGAGCAGTATAAGTTACCGGTAGGAATATACATTAGAAATATAGAGGACTTTAGTATAGCTCAAAAGGGTGGATTACAGCCAGGAGATGTAATTACTAAGTTCGATGGTAAAGAAGTTAAAACTGTAGATGAGTTGAATGAAATTAAGAATGAATTTAGCGATGGAGACACAATGTCTATTGAATTCGTAAGAAAAGGTCAAACAATGTCAGCAAATCTAATAGCAGAATAAATAAGATATACAGTTAACTTTTTAGATTAAATTAAGCAAAACAGTATATAATATAATTGTATTGATATTTTAAAAGCTTAATAATTATAATTATCCCCTAATTATAATATTAAATATATATAACAATCCCCATGAAGTTAGACTTCATGGGGATTGTATTTTTTCTTTTATTTTCTTTCTTTAATAATACCTTTTTTATAAGCTGTAAGAAGCTTTTGAAGGTAATGTATTTGCTTTATAAGGTCTTTACCAATATCAGTGTCCCTAACATTCATTCTCTTAGATGCATATTCTACGACAAAGGTTGTAGATATAATATCTTTACCATCAGAAATAGCAGTATGAGTTGATTCAAAAGGCTCATGCTGAACTAGCTGAAGTCCATAAGAGTTATAAATTAAGGTATAACCTGCGATACCAGTTTCAGGTTGGTATGCCTTAGAGAAACCACCATCGATAACTAGAAGTTTTCCGTTAGCTTTGATAGGTGTTTCACCATTAATTGTTTTTACTGGTACATGACCATTAATTATATGAGATTTTTCAGGATTTAATCCGAATTCCTTAAGAATTTTATTGCAAATATCCTCATTATCTCTATGGATGAAGTATGGACACTTAATTTCCTTTTGAGGGGCCTTTTCACTGATAAAATACCTCTCGAAGGTAGCCATTTTACTCTTACCGAAAAGTGGAGAATCAGGACCACACCATAGATACCACATGTAATCTAAAGCATATAGCTTTTCAGGTGTATTTTTTTCAGTAAAGTAAGCTTCTCTAGCAAGTCTATCCACTTCATCTAGGTACATCTTACCTTTATAATCTTTATTAGCAACTCTAACCTTTCTAAAATCACCGTTTTCTTCTATTGGAATAGAAGCGTGATATAAAAGATTGTTGTTACTGCTTAAATATAGACTACCTTTAGTGTAGAGACATCTAATATGCTTCTCTAGTTTTTCGCTATTAAGGAAGGACGATTTTAATTTATTCATTAAGTAAGTTTCTTCATCAGTAAGCTTATAAGGATCTTTAGGATCAATAGTTGGGAAGTTTGTGTCAGTAAGTGCATATTCATTGCCATCTACAACTACAGTTCCTTTTTCAAAATTTATTTTATCTAAAAGGTTTCTATCATTCATATTAAATTCAGGATGTCTCTTTACTATTTGACCTTCTAATTTAAATTGTATTATAGAGATAGCCTTTTGCATTTGTGACATAAGTTTTAAATCTTTTTCTTTGTAGTAATTATCATTAACTTTAGGGATAAACAAAGTGCAAGGGTCTTTACCATAGACATCCATGGCAAAACGAGCTAATGGAAGAATATTTATTCCATAGCCATCTTCTAGAGTTTCTAGATTTGCATATCTAGTACAAATTCTAACAACATTACAAATACAGCTAGTGTTTCCTGCAGCTGCACCCATCCATAATATATCGTGATTTCCCCATTGGATATCGTAGGAGTGATAATTACAAAGGGTGTCCATTATTATATGAGCACCAGGTCCTCTGTCATAGATATCTCCAACTATATGAAGAGTATCTATGGTTAAGCGCTGAATAACATTACAAATAGCAGCTATAAAATCCTTAGCTCTACCTGTTGATATAATAGTATTTAAAATTCCATTAAAGTAATCTTGCTTATCAGGAATAGACTGTGATTCATGAAGCAGTTCCTGAATTATATAGGAAAAATCAGGTGGTAAAGATTTTCTTACTTTAGAGCGAGTATACTTCGAAGAAACATATCTACAAACCTGAATCAATTGGTTAAGAGTAATCTTGTACCAATCATCAGGGTCTTCCTCTTTGGAAATTGCTAGGTCTATGTACTCCTCAGGATAATAAATCAGGGTGCATAGAGCTTTTTTCTCGGATTCACGAAGAGTATTTCCGAATATATCATTCACTTTTCTTTTTATAACTCCAGAAGCATTCTTTAAAACGTGTTGAAAGGCTTCGTATTCCCCATGTAAATCAGTTAAAAAGTGTTCAGTTCCCTTTGGCAGATTAAGTATGGCCTCAAGATTTATTATTTCAGTTGAGGCATCTGCTATTGTAGGGAAATTATGAGAAAGTAATTCTAAATATTTAAGGTCACTCTCTATAGTATCAGTGCTAATTTCACAATGTTTACTCATAATAATCTCCTTATACTAAATATAGTAAATGTAACGTACTATACAGCAATTATAATATACTAATATTATACATTAAACCTATATGGTTTGTTAATAGGGTAATGCAAAAACAATAGGATATCATATATAGACATATAATGTGTTATTTAAGCGTAAATGAAAGATTTAGTTATGGTAAGGTGTTGGGAACAGCTAATGGAGTAATTACCTATGGATATCTAGTATAATTAATGATAATATTGTATAAGTGATATTAGAGAATAATTATAAAGAAAAATAAATATTAAGGAGGAAATTTGATGGAAGTATTTTTTAACTACATAAATAGTATTTTTGAATTTATAGTTCCAATAGCAGATTTTTTATGGGATTTTCCTACTAATTTTCAGTGGTATAATAATATTCCTATTTTAGGGAACTTCTCATTAGCTATAGTAATATTAATGGGGGCCGGATTATATTTTACATATAAGACAGGCTTTGTTCAGGTTAGTAAGTTTAAAAAGGGTGTAAAGATACTTAGTGAAAAGAAAGCATGTGAGACTGGCGTTAGTCCATTAGCGTCATTTTTATTAAGTTCTGCCATGAGGATAGGCCCAGGAAATATAGTAGGAGTTACTGGTGCTATTAGCATAGGTGGACCAGGGGCTATATTCTGGATGTGGGTTTCGGCTTTCTTTGGAATGGCTACAGCTTTTGTAGAGGCTGTTTTAGCACAGATGTTTAAAGAGAAAAAAGGCGATGAGTTTGTAGGTGGATTACCATTCTACGGTAAAAGGATTTTAGGGAATAAACAGTGGGTAGGAATAGCCCTATCAATTTTATTTATAGTATATGCAATGTTTTGTATACCAGCTCAAAGTTTCAACGTTGTAACTAGCTTAGGTTCTGTTGTAGAAACTATTACAGGTACAGTGTATGATAGACAATCGCTATTATATTATGGAATAGTTATAGCTTTAATTGCTGTTGTAGCAATAACTGTATTTAATGGTATAAAAGGAGTAATTAAAGTAACAGATAAGATAGTTCCTATAATGGCATTAATTTATGTTGGTTTAACAATAATAATAATTTTATTCAACCTAGATAAAGTTCCATATTTCTTTAAAGCAGTATTTTCAGGAGCATTTAAACCAGAGGCTATATTTGGTGGTGCTTTTGGAGTAGCGCTTGCACAAGGTATAAAAAGAGGACTTATGTCTAACGAAGCTGGACAAGGTACTATAACAATGGCTGCGGCTGTTGCTGATAATGAGCACCCAGTTGAGCAAGGATTAGTACAAGCCTTAGGAGTATTTTTAGATACAATAGTAATTGCTACAATGACAGGAATTGTAGTAGTTATGGCAAGTCTTTGGGTTGGAGAAACTGGTGCTGCATGGGAAACTATGAGAGCTTCAAAGCTTACAGTTTACCTATCATCAATACAATATTTAGTTCCAGGAACTGCCTTTGACTCTATAGTAACAATTATAGTATCTTTATGTTATGGAATGTTTGCATTTACTACATTACTTGGGATGATATTATTTGCTGAAATATCAGGTAACTTTATATCAAGAGGTAAGAAGTGTATCAACTTCATAAGGGGTTTAGGTGCCCTAGTATTTGTACCATTTGGATGCTTAACATTTTTAGCTGGACTAGAACTAGGAAATTTATGGTACATATCAGATTTAGTAAATATTCTAGTTGTATATGCTAACGTACCAATACTATTAATTGGATGTAAAATTGTATTTAAAGCATTAGATAACTACAACAACAGTAAAGGTGGAAAGTTTAATTCTTTAGATATTGGAATTGAAACACCATATTGGAGTAATGAAGAAGTGGAATATAAGGAAATAAGTTAGGTATAAAGCGTAAAATAAAATTAATTTAAGAATAAAAAATAATACCTAATTATAGTGATTAAAATCCTTATAATTAGGTATTTTGTATTAATTATAACATGTAAGGTAATATAAACTTAACATTCAAATTGAATAAGATATGGTTAATGGAATATCATAATAGTAAATAGTATATTTATAGGAGGGAGTTTAGGCTATGAAGGAAATGATCGAGTTAAAAAGATGGGCGTTATTAGGAGCTACAGATGATAAAAGTAAGTTTGGATATAAGATATTTAAATCTCTTGGGGATAAAGGATATACTGTATATGGAATAAATCCCAAGTACAATTCAATTGATGGAATAAAAATATACAAATCAGTAGAGGATTTACCTGAAATTATAGAAGGAATTAACATAATCGTTAATCCAAAGATTGCATTAGCGTCATTACCAGCTATCAAAGCTAAAGGAATTAACAACTTGTGGTTCCAGCCAGGGTCTTTTAATGATGAGGTAATTGCTAAGGCTAAAGAGATGGGATTTAATATTGAAATAGAAAAGTGTATGTATGTGGAACTGGAAAAGCTATAGATTTTCAAAAAAAATGAATGATGAAAAAATTAATTGCTAGAGGACTCAACGCCTCGATGTATCTAGTGTGGAGCATGGTGGAATATATAAATATAACAATATATAAATATAGGAGATTACTCAAATAAATTCCGTGGAGTTTTAATGAGTATTGTTAAAATATCAATGATATATTCTAAATGTAAAAAACTCCGCAAGGAGTTTTTTACACGACAACATTTACTTTTACTTCTTTAAAATCAGAGTTAGAGAATATTTCTTTGAGAAGTTGAATTGTATCAACTGTAACTTGATCAAGGAATCCTTCACCTATTACTTCAGCTTCAGTTTTATCCTTTTCATCAATGATTTCTTTTAACATATCGTCCATTGTTAGGGGATTAAAAATAGAAGTTTTTTCATCGAATATAAAAATTTCATCTTCGTTTACTGTGTGAGATAGGATTGAACATTGAGGAATATTTATATTAAGAATATCTTTATTTATGGTAAAGGTAGCGGAGGTAAGATCAAGACCAGCAGTGATGTAACCAGTATATTTAATAACAAAGGATTTCTCTGTAAAAGGGATAGCTATATCTTTAAAGCTTATGTTATCTTTAATTGAAATTACATTGGAGTAATCATATCTTGCGGTGGCAAGTTCAGATATGGATACAAGCTTTTCAGAGACCAAATCACTTTTGCGTTCAATCTGTTGCTTTGTAGTAAAGGAATTTAAATATATGATACCTGATATAACGACTACTAGGAGAAGAATCCACTTAATATTCCGTAAGACTTTGATAAATTTATTACATTTAAATTTAGATTTAGATTTAGCCAGAAAAATCACCCCATAAAAACTTCATTTATAATATTTATGTAAAAGATGAGGAATTTATGAAAGTTATTAAGAGGAGATAATTCTATAATAGAGTATTTTGAAAAATTTAAATTTAATTGGAGCCAATTAATTTTACTGTATTTGAATTAAAATATATAACAAAAGTAGAATATGAATCTAAGGACGAAGCAATAATAGATATGATTCTAGTTGCTTTAATAGATATTTAAAAAAGCTTAGAGAGTTAGGGGTTAATCCAGTAACTATTACATTAAGATGAAAAGTTAATAGATTAGAAAATCCAATCATGATTTATATCATGATTGGATTTTTGTATTTATATTTCAAATTAATGAATCTATCACACTACAAAACACATATAATATTCATAATTTTTACAGTATTGTACCCTGTTAAGAGAATATCTAAAAATAAACTTTGAAAATATGTGAACATATGGAGCATTAGTTAAATATATATCTCAAGCTTTACGAAATGAATCAATTAGGCTCAACAAGGAATTCTTTTGGTAAACTAGTGAAATTACAGATACTTTCTTTGCATCACACAATGACTACACTGATGTTGAATATAAAATTCTTTTAGGCGCCATGGTCGAAAGCGCAATAATTACAAAAAACAAAGAGATGTATTGGAACAAAAGTATAGTTATCAATTGACTGACTCAGAAATAGCCGAAAGTCTACACGTTACTAGACAAAATGTAAACAAAATACATAGTGCTGCACTTAATAATGTAACAAAATACTTAAGTTGAGGAAAGGATGTAAATTACTATGGAAAATGCACTTTTGGAAACGGCTGTAGGTCAGGGTATATGGGCTATTTTAAGTATATTTTTAATCTTTTATATACTTAAGGCGCAGCAGTACAATATAGAGATGGTTCGTAAGTTGTTAATAAGATAAGACAGTCGAGTGAAGTCAATACAATAATTAACAATTTTATACAAAAATCTATAACTGAGATAGTTAATTTTGTTACTAAATATAAAGATAAATATACAGTGAAAAGAGTATGTAAAGTTATTAAGTTTCCTAGAAGTACATACTATGATGCTTTAATAAGAGTGCCATCTAAAAAAGATATTGATAAGATAAAGTTTAGAGAAAATGTATTAGATAGAGACTTTAATGCAACAGTAGTTAATCAAAAATGGTGTACTGATATTACCCATATCTATGTATTAAAAGAGGGGTGGACCTACTTGGCTTCTGTTATGGATTTATATTCTAGAAGAATTGTGGGCTAAGCCTATGGAGAGCATATGACTTCAAATTTAGCCGTAAAGGCTGTAGAAAATGCATCTTTGAATATTTCTACCACCGAAGGCATAATTCTTCATAATGACCTAGGTTCTCAATACACAAGCCAGGAGTTTCAAAATATGATATTAACTAAAAAATTTATCTATTCATTCAGCCGTAAAGGTAATCCTTATGATAATGCTTGCATTGAATCCTTTCACTCCGTTTTAAAGAAAGAGGAAGTATATGTTAATAAATATAGTAATTTTGAAGAAGCACAAAGAGCTATATTTGAGTACATAGAGTCCTGGTATAATCGTAAAAGAATCCATAGTGATTTAGACTATATGACCCCTATAGAGTTTGAAAAGTTAAATAAATCAGCTTAATTTGTACAACTTTTTATGTCCAAGCTATTGACCTAAGTCTAGACTTATCTTTCATTAAATTTTTTTTCATAATTATAATACCTCTAAAAAATTTTGTAGTTGGTTATTTCTTACCTGTGTTAAGGACATTCTTATCTCTAAGCTGGAATGATTAGAGACAATAACGAAAACAAAATATTAGTTCCAAAATAAATCACTAGTATTAAAATTCCACTTGTACTAAAAAAGGATTGATACAAGGCTTTATCTGACTTAATTATAACGGGAAAACATCTAATCCTACCTATCAGCAATTTTATTTTATGTTTAATATTAACATTAAATCTGCAGAGAAGCATAAATAAAATCAGAAGCGTAGCATTTAGTATTATTGTATATTGTAAATTTACCGAAAGATGCTTTGTATGATCTGACCACAGCAGTATACCCGAATTTTGAACGGCATGAAGAATTATCGGATATGCGATATTGCCTGTTATCGACCTCAAAATCCCAGCAGAAAATCCTATAACCATTATAATAATGATATGGACACTGCCACCGTGCATTAATGTGAACAATATAGTTGTAACTATAACTGCAAATGTATTACCATATTGCTTTAGCCTAATAAATAAAATCCCTCTAAAAACCAACTCTTCAATAATTGGTCCTATGAGTACGCCTATAAATATATTCAACACTAGATTATTACTAATATGTTCTGCTGCAGTTTCAGGCAATTTCGGAGCGATTATGGCAAGTACAATCACACATATACTTGACATAAGCATCGTTATTAATCCAGTCAATAAAAATTTATCTGTTAAAGTGAACATATTGTTTTTCTTTTGAGTGATTATATCCTTTAAATTAATGTGAAGCAGATATTTTCCACTTAATAACATTACTCCCCCGAATAAACCATAAAATAACATGTTCCTTAAAAAAAATGTAGTATTATACACTAGACCCGTGGTAATTATATAAAATAAAAAAAGTATCCACCCTATTCGATTTGCATATATTTTCAATTGCAAATTGTCATCAGACAACCTATTATTATGCTTAACACCTTTGTTATCCATTATTTTCCTCCATTCAAAAAAGCTACAAAGAGTACATTTCAGGCTACATATTTACTGGTTTATTCCTACTAACAGCGTGCCAATCCCTTGCAAGCAGTCATATCAGATGCTGAGCAGTCACAAGAAAAATGAATAATTTTTACGCATATATTTTACCATAAACATTTCTAATTGTCTGATTTTGTAAATTTCCATTCTAACTTATTTCAGTAATTATATATTAAATATACTATAATATTGGACATATGTAAATAACTTGGACATATGTAAATAACTTGGGAACAAAAAGTCGTACAATATTAAGCTAATTTTCGTAGTTCTTCAAATTCCACTGGTGTCATATAGTTTAAGGCACTATGAATTCTTACCAGGACTCTATATATTCAAATAGAGCTGTCTGAGCATATTTAAAGTCAATATATTTATGTACATAAATCTCTTCTTTCTTAAGTACTGAGTGAAAAGACTCAATACATGCATTGTCATAGGGGTTGCCTTTACGGCTAAATGAATGAATTAGCTTTTTTTCTGCTATCATCTGCTGAAACTGGTTACTAGTATACTGAGTTCCTAGGTCACTGTGAAGTATTATACCTTCAGTATTAGAAACATTCAGACAAGCGTTTTCCATAGCCTTACCTGCTAATTCAGAAGTCATATTCTTTCCATAAGCATAGCCTACTATTTTTCTAGAGAACAAATCCATTACTGATGCTAGGTAAGTCCAGCCTTCCTTGAGTACATGGATATATGTTATATCAGTACACCACTTCTGGTTTATATCAGTTGCAGTAAAGTCTCTGTTTAGGATATTTTCTTTTTCAGACACTGTATTCTTAGTGCTATGAGGTTTATTCCCCATATTATATAGATTTACTATCTGTTGTTTAAATTCCTCCGAGTATTTTTTCTGTGGCATAGTTGAACATCTCCTTTTTTATAATTCTATTTTACTTTGTTCAACTTTTGTGTCCACAATTATATACTAGCACCACATTTATAGATGAACAGGCAGAGGTTATTGAAAAAATAGCAAGAAGAAGTGGAAACTCTTTTGCAGATACAGTAAGAGGATTATGTGATAAAGCTACAAAAATTGAGGTTGCAGCTGACAATATAAATTTAGTTACTGAAATCATAGATGAAAGGTTAAGAGCAATATTAAAGCCACATGTAGAAAGATTAGCATCAATTTCTGTTAAGGGAGCTATTATGAGTGCTACATCTACATTCTTAAATGCACAAGCATTAGCTGATTTTGTGCCATCGGAAAGAAGAAAGGATTTAGTTGAAACATATGAAAGAGCTAGATTGAAGGGTGTTGCTTATGTGAAGGGTAAGGTTACTGATTTAAATTGTTAAATATTGACAAATACAATCGTGATATTAATCATGGTTGGATTTTTTTGTTGTATTTTAAAACGATTAATTTAAAGCATATATACTAGTTGACTGTGGGAAGAACATAAGTATGTGGTAACATATTATATTAAATAATTACATATATCAATAAAAAATCAGTTGCATAGTTGTAAAATATGGAAAACAAGTTCTTTAGTTGTATAAATGGGATTTTTAGGGGGGTATGTAATGTCAACTTTATGCAGGGTTATAGAGCAAGCTAAGATGGGGGATAATCAAAGCTTGGAGAGTCTAATAATAAAGTTCGAGACGATAATTAATAGCATATCATGGAAAGTTAAAAGTGAGTATGGGAGAACTGATTTAACTATATTCTTCATAAAACTAGTTAAGGGGGTTAAGTTAGAACGTATTGAAAATTTATCGGATGGAGCCTTGGTGAAATATATACAGAAGTCATTATATAGGGAATATTATAAGTTAAATAAAAGTAGCTTAATTAAGGAGGTTGAATTAAATGACATATCTAAGCTAGAGAGTAGTGAATATAAAGATGTTGAATATAAAATATTTCTTGATGAGCTTGAAACTAAAAGTATTATAAGTGAAAGACAAAAATATATGTTGTTAATGAAATATTCTTGTTTAAATACAGAACAAGAAATTGCAATTGAATTAAATATAAGTAGACGAGCAGTAAATAAAATGCATAGTTTAGCAATTAAAAATATAAAAGAATATTTGAATTAAATTAGTAGGGAGGGATGAATGTGGAAAATGAAATTTTAACGTCAGCATTATCTCAAGGAATATGGGCGGTACTAAGTGTATTTTTATTATTTTACATATTAAAGGCTCAAGAGAAAAGAGATCAAAAACAAGATGAAAGAGAGAAGAATTATCAAGAAATAATATCAAAAATAACTGATAAATTGTCTCTTGTTGAGGTAGTAAAAAAAGATGTTGAGGATATAAAGCAATACATAATAAAAAAATAATTAATTTAGGTTTACAAATTTAAATAATAGTACTCTTTTATATATGTAATTACTTAATCGGTTAAAGTAAAAATAAATATTAATCAAAATGAAAGAGAGGATTTTAAATTATGGAAAATGAAAGAGTAATGAATAATGAATCAGTAATGGAAGGGATTGGATTAATGGGAGACCCGGCAGCAGGAACAATTAGAACAAAAACAACATATATTTACGACACAAGAACTATGGAGAATATAATGGATGGTTTCCTTGCTGTATTTGATAGAGGAGATGTAAATGTATTTGCTGGAGTTATTCAGTCGCTAATAAGTATAACTAATCCATTTGGATATTTTATAACGGGAATTGGGACTACAAGTATGTTGTCTACTGCCGCTAAAATAAATTATTCTAGAGATGCATATTATAAATTACAGACTGCATACAGAAATATGGTAAACAATAGAGCTTCAGGTGCTATTATTGAACAGAAGTATGTGTGGGAATATCAAGGTATGAATAAACAATACTGGAAACTTACTGGAAACGCATATGTAGACACTATATGGTAAACAATAGAGCTAGAGGTGCTGTCGTTTGAAGAGAAGTATGTGTGAGAATATCAAGGTATGAATAAACAATACTGGAAACTTCTATGAAGACACTATATAAGATTACAAGGAAATATTTCATATAACTTGAAATATTTCCTTGTTTTGTTTTATCTGTAAATATAAAATAAAGATAAGAATGATTTAAGGTAGGATGTGGGAGAAATGAAAAAAAATGCAGTGAAAAACATATACAAAGTAAGCATAGTGATATTGGTAGTAATAATGATAGTACTTACAAATGTTTTATTGAGTTTAAAGATTAAAGAGAATAAAATTATATACAAAAATTTATATAATTCTATTCAATTATTTGGATTGGTAATGGAAGATTTTAATGAGAGTATTATAGATGCTCAGACTAACACTGAAAAATATTATTTTATAATACAAACAAGGAAGAGATTGCATTATTTGAATGAAAGTATGGATTATAGTGTTATTAATGAAAATTTTGATTCACTAATGGAGCCATTAGTTGATTACTTAAATGGACTTAATGATAACTCCTTACAGCGTGATACTGCCTATTTAAATGATGTGATAGAAAAATTAGATAAAGTGTATTTAATTTCTCGGAAGATTGCCAATATATCACCAAGGGGGGTGTACAAGAATGGTGATGCAGTGTTTTTTGATTTCAAACTAGACCCTAGAGTAGTGGATTATTTTAATGAAATAAATTCAATAGTGGCAGAAAGATAGCAGACCTGTTAGGGAGCTGACGAGGAATAATATTTTTGAAAGAACAGAGGCGGCTTAGGCCTCTTTTTTTATGTCTACTATTAGTGTAAAAATTAAGAAATGACCGATAAAAACTGTATAATCTAACATTAAAAACAGGAGGAAATATATGAACACATATACATTTACATTAAAGCAATCGGAATGGTCTGTATTGTATATCACATTTTTGAGCATGTGAAGTATAAAAGAGAAATTGATAAGGTTGCAAATTCAACGCTAAATCTAAGTGTTACCTCTTCTTTGCATTTAGCGTTGAAACATACAATTATGGTGCATTCTGTGATGTTGTAAATGAGTTTACACAAGATATAACAAAAGTTATACAAAAGCATAACAAATGTACAGAAGAAGAGAAAATATAGGAACAATGGGTGGAGTTTGTATTAAATCATTATGTAATGAAGAATAAAAAAAAGGTTTAAAGATAGGGTTACAAATTTGATTAGTAATACTCTCTTAAATATGTAATTACTTAATCGATTAAGAAAAATAAAAGAAAGAAGGAATTAAATATGGATGATATTAATGTAACATATCAGGTATACACTGGTGGGAGATGGTTACCTAATGTAACGAATCTAAGTGATTATGCTGGAATTTATGGTCAAGCAATTCAAGGAGTATATGCTAGTTTGAGTAGAGGGAGTATTCAATATAGAACTCACACTCAAGGAGGAGATTGGTTACCTTGGGTAACTGATAGAACTGATTATGCAGGTATTTTAGGTCGGAATGTAGATGGACTTCAAATGAAGATTAGTGGTCTATCTGGATACAATGTTAAATATAGAGTTTATACAGGCGGAAGATGGCTTCCATGGGTAACAGGTTTAGAAGATTATGCTGGAATATTTGGACAGGTAGTAGAAGCTGTTCAAGTTGAAATAGTTTCTGGAGATTTAGGTGGTGGAGACATATTACCTCCTGTACCTGGTGGAAGAAAGGTGTTTATAGATCCAGGTCATGGTGGAAGTGATCCAGGAGCAACAGGAAATGGATTAAATGAAAAAGATGTTGTATTAGAGATATCTAAAAAAGTTGGAAATATATTAACTCAAAATGGTGTTACAGTAGAGTGTTCAAGAACAAATGATACTGCTATTAGCTTAGATGGCAGAGCACAGCATGCAAACAATTGGGGAGCATCACTATTTGTATCTATACACGCAAACTCAGCTAGTTCTTCAGCAGCTACAGGAACTGAATGTTTCACATATCCAACGGCAGATGCACAAAACAAGCAACTATCTGCAAATATAGCAAGAGCTATAGCCAATAAATTTGGTATAGCTAACAGAGGACATAAGGAAGCAGATTTTGCAGTATTAAGATTAACAAATATGCCTGCAATTTTAGTAGAAACAGCATTTATAAATAATACTAGTGATGCTAATCTTTTAAAAAATAGACAAGGTGATTTTGCACAAGTAATAGCTGATGAAATATTAAAGGTGATTTAAGTTTTTTAAGGTTTATTACTTAATAAGTACTATTATTCAAGTAGTGAAAAAAGATGTTGAAGATATAAACCAATATATAATAAAAAGTTTTTAAATTAGGTTTACAAAATAAATTAATACTACTCTTTTATATATGTAATTACTTAATCGATTAGGGGTTTATAAATATAAAAGAAAGAAGGCGTTAATTATGGCTGATATTAATGTAACATATCAAGTATATACAGGAGGTAGATGGTTACCGAATGTAACTAATTTAGCTGATTATGCAGGAATATATGGACAAGCAATTCAGGGAGTATATGCTAGTTTGAGTAGGGGGAGTATTCAATATAGAACCCACACTCAAGGTGGATCTTGGTTACCTTGGGTAACTGATAGAACTGATTATGCAGGTATTTTAGGTAATAATGCAGATGGAATTCAAATGCAGCTTGTTGGTTTATCAGGATACAATGTTAGATATAGAGCTTATGTCGGTGGAAGATGGCTTCCATGGGTAACAGGAACATCAGACTATGCAGGAATATATGGACAAGCAATAGAGGGGATTCAAGTAGAAATAGTTTCTGGTGGAAATAACACAGTCACTGTCTCAGTATATGGTTATTCGATAACTATGACAATAGGAGATAGAATTGTTACAATAACTAACGATTCTGCAATGAAAGGAGTATATAGTGCATATGGATATCAAGGTGCACTACTTACAGCATCTCATGCAATGTCTCAATATAAGGCATTCACAGGCCAATATTTACATATTGATTCTGAATCATTAGCAATTGAGATAATGGGACATATTGATATTGGGAAAATGGGATCATATGTTAAAAATGTTACAGGAAAAGATATTCGTAATATTGTTACTAGAACAAATTTTATAGATTGTGGAGAAACAGCTGTAGATTCTAACAGATATGTTTGGGATACGATAGCATTGTATAACAATTTTTAGGTAATAAGTTAAGATATAAAAAATAGCAATATTAATATATTGCTATTTTTTATATCTTACTTTTAACCAAGGAGAACATCAGATATAAAAGTTAATACAATTGATGCAAATAGAACTATAAAATTCAGGATTAAAAAAATTGTATTTAAAATTATCAATATTTTTTTTGTTTTATTTAGGATATTATTTTTAAATATCAAATAAAATAATATTAAACTCAATATTATAAAAAATATATTAAATAAAAATGGACGTAGAATAGACATGACAGTTACCTCCTAATATAATTATAAAGTAATATATATAACAATATTATACATATCTTCAAGCAAAATTAAGAATATGTATAGTATAACATAGTATTGGAAAAAATAATCAAAGTGGATATAGAAAAGAATTTCAATGTAATAAAATAGAGAAAAGTTTACATTCACAAAGTAAAGTAAATTGAGGTTGAGGTATTTAAGTATATCTAGTTTAGGTGTCAAAACTTAAAAGTATCGATACCGATGTTTCTGAAACCTATAATCAATATATAGTATGGTGTCAAAACTAATATCGCAAAGAGTACATTAATCAGAGCAATGAGAAAAAAGAAGATAGAGTAATAGTGAAGAGGTGCTGATGGGGTACCTCTTATTTGCATTGTACTATAAATTTGGGTTTAGGTAATAAATTAGGCTTTGACCCGTATACGCTACAAGCAAATGTAGATATTTCTTATAGCGAAACTATTTTTAAAAAAAGATAATCTTGAAATTAGTCTTGCAGCTGAATTAATTTAAGATGAACCATCCTTACCGTTATCAATAGAAAATGCTACAGGGGTATTACTAGACATGTTGCCATCAGCAGTAACTAAAGAGTTGAAGATTATGTGAAAAAATAGAGTTTTCCGCTGGAAAGGTTAGCTTTAATGTGTTTTCACAAGAATTAAAGTTTCAAGGAATAGAAGTTGCAACTATAATAAATCCTTTTGCAAAAGTTCGAGTAAAAGAATCTATTAGTGTTGACTATACTTTTGATATTACAAAATTAATATATGGTAGTTTAGGTGTAGCGTTATTTGTTTTATTAGTAACTTTACTTACACCTTGGCCTGGAGATGAAGCAGTAGCTGTTATAGCTTTTTTAGGTAATGTGTTTAATAAATTATTAACAAGTCGCTAATAAAGTTTACACAACTATCAACTGAGTGTAACATAGATAAAAAGCATAAAAATTTTATTTTTATGCTTTTTATAGGAGGTTACCAATGAAATTTTTTAAAAGGATTTTTATATTTATATCTTTGAGTTTGCTTTTAACAATATTTATAAATAGTTTTACTCCACAAAGTAATTTGGAAAGTATAGCAACGAATCGTTATGCAGTAGAAAACCAAAATAGTTCTAGATTAGATATAGCCACTGTAACAATAAAACCTAATATACTTTTAAAAGATGATCGTGTAATTTCTAAGGTGTTTGATGAAATTAAATATTTTTTGTCTGTTGAAACAACATCACATTTGGGATTTATACTTATAAAAGATTTGGATAATGAGCTGGAACTTTTCGTAGATAAACAAAGTAACTCAATATATTTTGAAGATAGTAAAGATTTTCCAGATAGTGATTGTGACTACTTTATTTCAAAATTAATGAAGCATATTGATTGGAATGTGGAATAATTAAAATTGCTTTACTGTTAGTAAACATTTATAAAAACATATAATTTCATTAAAAGCATATGCTTTATTTGGGTTCGTTCCTGTATATGGCGTAGGTGATCCAGGAATAGGTGGAAATGGATTGAATTTAAAATCTAAAAATATGATGTGCATAATAGACAAAGATGGATTTGTAGAAGGTACATCAGATGAATTTTTGGATTTTTTACAAGAAAAGTTTGAAGATAAGATAAAAATATCTTAAATTAGTATTGATTATTATATTTTACATATTAAAATTATAATCGTAATGCAGATTCTTAGAATCTGCATTTTTTATATTGAAATAGTGGAAAGTGGTTTAATAACAATGTTAAGTGTCTTAACTCAAAAAGGAATTTCAGTAGAGTACTCAAGAAGAAATGATACTGATGTTAGTCTTGATGACAGAGCGCAACAAGCAAATAACTGGGGAGAATCATTATTTGTATCTATACACGCAAACGCAAATGCAGGTACATCGGGTACAGGAACAGAATGCTACACTTATCCAACCGAAGATGCACAAAATAAGCAATTGTCTGCTAATGTAGCAAGAGCTATAGCAAATAAATTTGGAATAGCTAAC
>DALZNT010000009.1:0-56311 GCA_032005505.1 Clostridium sp.
CTTTTCTTCCATAGCCTTTATATTTGCGTTACTCTTCATAAATATAAGAACATAAATACCGCTAACTATAAAATTAGCAATCCCCATTTTAAAGCTTTCTCCTATAGTCCCAATTCCGGCTGTAGCAAACAGCACTACCGCAGATATCCACATAGTTCTTCTCTTTTTCAATTTGATAATATCCATGATTTACCCCCTCATTTTCTGCTAATACTATTTTAACATAAAAATTCACCATAAATAAAAAAAGTAATAGCGATATACCACTACTACTTTCTACATATAAACTTAAATATAAATATAAAATAAGTTTTATCTTCTATTTTTCAATATTCTTTAACAATCGTATATAATGATTAGCTTCTCTTAACACGTGGTCAGCAAGAAGTGGTAATATTATAGACTTTATTTTACAGTCAATTATTCCTTCTGTCCCAGCTTTCTTAAAGTCTCTTAATTTTATTGTTTCTATTAATGTATCCCTTGTAATACTCTGCATTGTCATATCAGTCATATTACTTGCTTCTTGAAGCAAATCACTATAATCTTGTGCAAATTGATTTGAAGTGTTTACTAATTCATTTTCGCTAGGGTCAAGTAATCCTCTAATAAATAATGCATGTTCCATCATAATTTGATCCCAAAATAGTTCCGTCTTCTTAATCCTGTCACTCTCAATATCCTCATTATCTTCAAGAGCTTCTACATATGAAAGATATAATTTAGCTTCACGTATTATATGTTCAAGAAGTAAGGGATAATTCATTGTAAATAATTCACATGATAACATTCCTTCTAGAACTCTCATTTTAAAATCTATGAGACCTTTAATTAATTTTATGGCTCTATCATTAAGTTCTTCCACACACTTTACTGTTTTAGAATCAACCTCTCTTATATTTTTACATTCTAGTTCTTTCTCCATCATCGTTATCTTAGAATTTATATCTATCCCTGTATAGAACTGTGTCTTTCTTTCTGTGCTTAAAGTATACTCTGTAAAAACTTCTCCAGAACTTATTACAGAGTGTCTAACCCTTCCAGCACTTAATCTAACTACATCTAATAAAAGTTTTTCAAATTCTACTTTATAGAAATCTGCCTCCTTAGAAAGCTTAGTATTCTTAGGTGTAAATCCTGCCTCTAAAAAAAGAGAATGCTCCTTCATGATTCTTCCAAAAAATAAATGTAATTCCAATGATAAGGTAACATATCTTCTATTACTTACCATAATATTCCTCCATGAAATTTTATTATATTATACTATACTCTTAGTGGACCATTTGTGTTCATAATGAATATACCTTTGTATATTTTTTGTGTATTTTTATTGTAGCTTTATTTAATACTCAACTATAAAACTCTTCAGAACTTACATACATAATAAGTAGTCTTCATTGTTCAAAAGAAAAGAACCCCCGAAGGAGTTCTCTCAATAATTCTACATTTTAAATTTAATAGGAAACTCCTTCTCACATACCTTGGAATCAGTGGCTTCCACTAACCAAATATAAAATGTACGCTGTGAAAGTTCTGCTAGCCAAATCACAGATTTGGAGCATCACTTTTGGAGTGTCACCTAAATTGCTTCCTCATGTGAATCTTCAAACTGACTGTTATAAAGATTAAAATAGAATCCGCCTGCTGCAAGTAAGTCATTATGAGTTCCCTGCTCAACGATGTCTCCATCCTTCATTACAAGGATTAAGTCTGCGTCTCTGATAGTTGATAGTCTGTGAGCGATTACGAAGCTTGTTCTGCCATACATTAGGTTATCCATAGCTTTCTGGATTAATACCTCTGTACGGGTATCAACGGAGCTTGTTGCTTCATCTAGTATTAGAATCTTAGGATCAGCTAAGATTGCACGAGCAATAGTTAATAATTGCTTTTGTCCTGCCGATACATTGCTTGCTTCTTCATTTAGCACCATATTATATCCATCTGGTAAAGTTTTTACAAAGTGATGAACATTAGCTGCTTTAGCTGCTGCCATAACCTGTTCATCAGTTGCATTAAGTTTACCGTATCTGATGTTTTCCTTTATTGAACCATTAAATAACCAAGTATCTTGAAGAACCATTCCAAAGATGCTTCTTAAATCTTGTCTGTTGAAATCCTTGATGTTGTGTCCATCAATTAGGATTGCTCCACTATTTACATCGTAGAATCTCATTAGAAGCTTAATCATTGTAGTCTTTCCTGCACCTGTAGGTCCAACGATTGCCACCTTTTGTCCAGGTTTAATTTTAGCTGTAAAGTCATTGATGATAATTTTATCTTCGCTATATCCGAAGTGAACATCTTCGAACTCTACGCTACCTTCAATATCTATTAAATCTTCTTTCTTCACATCTGTTTCAACTGCAACTTGTGCCATAGCCTTTCTGTTCGCTTTATTTGTAGTTTCTTCTGCATATTCACTCCCTACAACTCCAGCCATTGGATTGTTAATATTTACAGGATTTTCAGCAAATTGAACCTCTTCCTCTTCATCAAGGAATTCAAATACTCTTTCTGCTGCGGCTGCTGTAGATTGAACTAAGTTTGCAATCTGTGCTGTCTGTGCTATTGGTTGGTTAAACATTCTTACATATTGAATGAAAGACTGAATATCTCCAACTTTGATAGAACCTTTTATTGCAAGCCATCCACCAAGGATTGAAACCATAACATAGCCTAAGTTTCCTATGAAAGTCATAATCGGCATCATCATTCCTGAAAGGAACTGTGACTTCCAAGCTGAGCTATATAGCTGTTCATTTAATTTATTAAATTCACGGATTGCATCTTCTTCTCCATTGAAGGCTTTAACTATGTTGTGGCCTCCATAAACCTCTTCTACCTGACCATTTACATGTCCTAGATATTCCTGTTGGGATTTAAAGAACTTCTGTGATTTTTTTACTACTAAAGATATTAATCCTCCTGCAATTGGAAGCATCAATATAGCTGCCACTGTCATAGCCCAGCTTATTGAAATCATCATTATAAGTACCCCGATTAGAGTAGTTATTGATGTTATAAACTGCGTCATGATCTGGTTTAAGCTTTGGCTCATGGTATCTACGTCGTTTGTAACTCTCGATAGCACTTCACCATGGGTTTTTGTATCAAAATATTTTAAAGGCATAAGGTTAATTTTCTCAGAAATCTGCTTTCTAAGATTGTAAGAAACCTTTTGTGAAACCCCTGACATTATAAAACTTTGTACAAATGAGAAGGCTGCACTTATTAAGTATAATCCCAATAAGAATATTAGAATTTTACCTAAGTTGTCAAAATCTATTCCTGGTCCTCCTGAAACCTTAGATATTAATCCTTCAAATATATTAGTTGTTGCTTCTCCTAAAATTTTAGGTCCAACAATTGAGAAGGCTGCACTTCCTATTGCAAATACTATAACTGAAATTATGGCTACTCTATAAGGCTTTAGATAGCTCATTAGCTTCTTCATAGTTCCCTTAAAGTTCTTCGCCTTTTCTCCGCCGCCCATCATAGGACCTCCACCCATTGGGCCTTTTCCACCAATAGGTCCTTTTTTCATAGCTCCTGGTTTACTCATTGTCTAACTCCTCCTTTGAAAGCTGAGATAGTGCGATTTGCTTATACACATCACAATTTTTCATAAGCTCTTTGTGAGTTCCAATACCAGCAATCTTCCCTTCTTCAAGAACAATAATTTGATCTGCATGTAAGATTGTACTGATTCTTTGAGCTACAATAAGAACTGTACTACTCTTAGTTTCTTTATTTAATGCTCTACGTAAAGCTGCATCTGTCTTATAATCTAGAGCTGAGAAGCTATCGTCAAAGATATAAACCTCTGGATTTTTAGCTATTGCTCTTGCTATTGAAAGTCTTTGTCTCTGTCCTCCAGATACGTTTGTTCCGCCTTGAGCTATTGGAGTTTCATAGCCATTTGCAGTTCCTGCTATAAAGTCCTTAGCTTGAGCAATCTCTGCTGCCTTATTCATAGCTTCATCTGAAAGCTCATCCTTACCATACTTTAAGTTACTTTCGATAGTTCCTGAGAATAGTACTCCTTTTTGAGGTACATATCCTATTTTTTCTCTTAATTCATGTTGACTTACATTCTCAATATTTACTCCATCTAGGATAATTTCCCCTTCAGTTACATCATAGAATCTTGGAATTAAGTTTATTAAAGTAGACTTACCACTTCCTGTACTTCCTATGAAGGCTGTCGTTTCTCCCGGTCTAGCTGTGAATGATATATCACTTAGAACATCTTCATCTGCATTTGGATATCTAAATGAAACGTTTCTAAATTTAAGAGTTCCTTTATCAGCTTCTTTAAATTTAACTGGCTCCACAGGATCTTTAATTTCAAACTCTGTGTTAAGAACTTCGTCAATACGAGCTGCTGAAACTGCTGCTCTTGGAAGCATGATTGAAACCATAGAAATCATTAGGAATGACATGATGATCTGCATTGTATATTGGATAAATGCCATCATATCTCCAACCTGCATAGTTCCTGCATCAACAGCACTTGAACCATTCCACACTATAAGAATAGTGATGGCGTTCATAATAAGCATCATTATTGGCATCATCATTGCCATAGTTCTATTAACAAATAAGTTTGTCTTAGTTAAATCTCTATTAGCTCTGTCAAATCTCTTCTCCTCATGTTTCTCAGTACTGAAAGCACGAATAACAAGCATACCAGTAAGAATCTCACGAGTTACAAGGTTAACTCTATCCACTAAGCTTTGTACCTTTTTAAATTTTGGTATTACTATACTGAATAAAATAATTACTACTGCTACAATAATAACTACTGCAACTGCAATAATCCATGCCATTGAGCTTTCTGTATTTAAAACCTTGATTACACCACCAATACCAAGGATTGGAGCATAGAACACAATTCTAAGAAGCATAACCATAAGATTCTGTACCTGCTGAATATCGTTGGTGCTACGAGTTATTAATGACGCTGTAGAGAACTTATCAAGCTCATTGTTTGAGAACCCTACTACCTTAGTAAATACCTGGCTTCTAAGTCTTCTACCAAGACTTGCTGCAACTTTAGCTCCAAGGAATCCAACACCTATTGTTGCTGCCATACTTAGAAGAGCTATAAGAAGCATTTTTGCACCAGTATTTAAAATATATTTATTTTGTAATTTTTCTGTATTAATTCCTATTGCGCTATACTCACTCTTTACAAAGCTTGTTGCTGCCTGACCTATCATTGTGTCTGGAAAATTTTCAAATCCTGTTGAGAACTTTTCCTTTATAACTTCCAGCTGTTCTTTTGGCATCGTCTTAAGTAAATCTATAAGAGGTATGTCAGGATCAATCTGCATATTTGGAGGCATTTGAGCTAAGATACCTTGTCTCATTTGCTCTGTTTTCTCATTACCTTCTTCAATCATAGATAAAATAAGCATTGGTTTTCCTAAAATTCCATTTAACCTTGCTATTGTATCCTCATCCTTAACACTTAACTCATAAAGAGTTTCTTTCTCTAAAGCTGGATATTTCTTTAAGTATTTATCGTATTCCTCACTAGAAAGACTATCCTTGTCTATCTTAGAATAACTTGCTGACACTTCCTCAATATCAGTCTCACTCATAAATAACTTCAAGTTATCTAATGAACTTTCTCTAATTACCTCAGGAGCAACATCCTCTACCCCGCCCTGTTGAATACCAACATTTACGATATTAGATGTATACTCAGGTAAAGAAAGATCACAAGTAGCTTGAATCACTAATAGTCCAATTATCATTAGAATTGGTACTATAGAATTCTTTAAGTATTTTACTAACTTAAACATGTTTTCCTCCACTCCCTTTTAGTAGGGTAAAGCTTCAAACCCTTATCCCTAATATGTTTTCCTAGTCACAATAAAAAATACAACCATAAATATATGGTTGATAATTATCTGTTATAATTATATAATGATTATAGATTTATAACTATTATAAGTCAATAATTATTTATTTGCTAACTTTTAACAGTTCATTAACTAATGTGATTATTTCATTGATAGAGACAGCTATCTGTGTTATTTTATAATTGATGAATTTCTCAACTAATTTTAATGTATGTAAATTAAAATTACTTGTGCTTAGCAATCATTCTTGAAATTAAATATATATAAACCATATAAGTTGAGAGGAGAATTATCATGGATGAAAAAAGTCTAGGAAAACTATCTAAGGATTTCTTTGGGTTAATAATGCAGCTACACAAAGATGTTGTTAAGCCCGAGGAATTTATGAAAGGACTTCCTATCCCACCTTCTCATGGAAAGGTTATTTTTTATCTTGCTCATAAAGGGCCTTCTTCAGTATCAAACATTGCAAAGGACCTTTGTATCTCCAAGCCAAACATGACCCCCATAATAGATAAACTCCTTGAAACTGGATACGTTAATAGATATGAAGACCCAAATGACAGAAGAGTTCTTAGAATAGAAATTACTGTAAAAGCCCACGAAGCTTTCAGAATGAAAAGAGATGTGGCAATGGATTTACTTAAAGAGAAGTTATCAACCTTAAATGATGAAGATTTAAAATCTCTAGATGGAGTTATGTCTGAATTCAGTAGAATATTATCAAACTTAAAATAACTTAAAATAACTTAAAATAACTTAAGCGGTATGAGATTAGCTGTAAAGCTTATCTCATACCGCTTTTTTATATTATACTAATTTTAGTTACTAACTATCTACGTCTACTTCACCTTATATAATTAATTACATGGTGGGCATAATTGATGTGATGAACCTGTGAACGTGTAACCTGCTAAATTGCATATTGAATATACTGTATTATTCATAGATTGATAAGAATCTTTGTTTACTACCCATAAAACTCCACGATCAGCCAGTAAAATATTTCTAGTACTTATTTCTCCTGATATAGGATTATTGGCTCCGCTACCATAAAGCTGTATAGTTCCTGATTTGCACTTATCAGCTTGTAATCTTTTTTGAATTCCAAAAGCACATGAACCTTTATCTATATCGTCGCAATCAAATAATTTTGACATACTATTAATTCCACGGAAACCTGAGAAAGTAATTTTTAGGATATCACGTAATGATAATACTATCTTCCTACCTGTTACTTCTTCTTTCAAAACAACGATATTGCAATCAACAAATTCTACTGTTCCTGTAAATCTTACTGGTTCTTCATTTATGCTTGTATCAATACCTATTGTACCCCTTACAGGTAATCCATTTGTAGCTGCTGTTCCAGTTGCAGTTACTCCACCTAAAGAACCTGTAGCGGTTAGGTTTGCTGAACTTGATGCTGTGTTGCTTCCTGTTGTTGTAACCGGTACTGTTTGAGGTCCTACTGTTCCTATTCCTGTTAATCTTGGAATATTTACTGTTCCTTCTCCAACTACACTAACTGTTCCTGTTGCACTACCTGATACACTTACATCAGCGCTATGTGGAGCTGTTAATCCAGTTAAGGAAGTAGATGGAATTGTAGCTTCACCTGAGTTTTCTGGTTGATCTGCAGACCTTGCAGTAAGATTATTTGCTAAGTTAACAAAATAATTTTCCTCTCCTAAATTAACTTCTACTGATTCTTCTTGTGTGCGTAATTGCATACATCCACATATTTCTCCAGTACCACCTGAGCATGTGCAAGTACCACCTGCACATGGTCTGCAACATACACCTAATTCAGGAATATCTACAGTATCCGGCTCCATGCCAGGTCCAGATCTTGGAATTCGTGCTGGTCCACCAGTTTGATCAATTACCAATGGTGTAGTTGTAGTCGCAGTATTTCCTGTTACTCCTAAAGCTGGAATATTTACCGTTCCTGTTGCTGATAAATTATCAATTGAAGCAACTCCACCTGAAGTTACTGATACAGGTGCTTGTGCTGCAGTTGTAGCAACTGCTACATTACTTGCTGGCACTGTAACATTTCCTGTAGATGTAATATTAATTGCACCAGCTTGGAAATTTGCTGTTCCTGATACGCTTAATTGAGTTCCTTGTGGTATTGTAACTGATACATTTGCATTACCATTTACAGATAAATTCATATTTCTTACAGTACTTGTGGCTCTTACAGTACCTGGTACATTCAAATATGCAGTTACCAAAGTTTCTGGAGCGCATCTTTTTATAAACCTAAGAATTTCTGCAAGAGTAAATCTACATTCATTTCCGCCATCGCAATCACATTCATCATGGCAGTCACAGTCTGATGATTTATCATCGCAGTGTTTGTCTGACCATTCTTCTTCACAGCATGAATCTGAATAATCCTTTTTACACTTTAAATCAGAGCATCTATCTTCATCTTTATAATCTGAATATTTTCTTGTCATAATTTTAATTCTCCTCTTATACTTAAAATATAGTTCTATTTCAAAGCCATATTAATATTTAAGTTATATACAATTTATATCTCTATAATTGATTCTACAGTTCCCCTGTATAGTAGTAGTATATTACCTTCATCCTATTTTTGTGATACTGCATGTCCGAAAAGATTTAATATGTCCAAAAGGTTACTTTATATGAAATTAAAGGTATGAAACATGCCTTTATGCTTGTCTCATACCTTTGATTTTATAATGAATTTATTTTATATTTTTCTTGTTCCATCAATGTCCTTTCAAAAAACTCCCTAAAACCTTTTTCAACTACATCCTCTTCTCTTTCTTCTCTTTTAATATCCATATAATATCGTCCTGATTTCTCTTCTACTGACAATGAATCTAAGGGAAATCCTTCATTTCGAGTAACATGTGGATTTGATGTTAAAATAAATTTTTCTGAACCTAGTCCATCCTCCATTGATTCAAAAATATTATTTTCATTAAAAATCAAGCATATGGCATTTTTATATCTAGCTCTAACTTGTCCCCCAAATTCCTTAGCAATACTTCCATAATACTCTATCATCTCATCATCAGATAAATGCTTACCATTAACCCTTCGAGCATAAACTCCAGGCTGTCTTTTTTCCTCAAGGCCTTCAATATATAAACCCGAATCACAAGAAAACACCGGAACCTTTGCCGCATTGTAATAAGCTTTTGCTTTTATTCTTGCATTCTCTAAAGGATTATCTCCACTTTCATCTATCTCGCTAACTTCTATATGTATATCATTTAATCCAATAATCTCTATATCAAGTCCATCTAACATTCTTCTCATGGATTTTAATTTAGCTGGATTTGTTGTACCGTATATGATTTTCATTGTTATTCCCCCTACTTATAGTTGCTGTTATTCTTCCTGCAAAATATCTGAAATTATATTGTTCCAGCCTTTCTCATAGATACCTATTAATGAACCTATATTTTTCCCTAAATAAAGTTTTCCACATATAGACGCAAATTTATCCCAATATGGTCCTGAATCAGACGCTATCAATAACTCTTCCTGCTTTTCTGGAGACTCCTCTTTAACTGCATCCTTCAAAGCTATCTTTGCTTTATTGAATCTTTCTATATAATCTTCAGACTTAAATTCATACTTCTCAATATTATCTTTATAAGCTAATAAATGAGCAAACCCTTCATTGAACATAATGTAATTTAACTTTTCAAGGTAAGTTGGATTTTCACTCAAATTATATTTATCCATCAAACATTTATGAGCAAATTCATGAGTCAGCAATTGATTTAATAGCTTATCCAAGCTATAACCATTGTTAATATATCCAGCAAATCTAATTAAATCAAATACAATATAATCTTCTCCCTTATAATTCATAACCATTGCATCATAAGGCTCTGGACACCCTACCACCAGCATTACCTTACTTTTTGATAATATCTCCTTATAACTTGGAAATAGCTCTTCAAATAGCCTTCTATTTAATGGAGTAAAGTTATTTAATACCGACTTTATTTCTTCACAAATCACTTTAACACTATCTTTATGCTCATTAGATGGTTCTTCGAATAGATATTGATTTTGTTCAATATTATTGAACACCCAGTGATTTTTGTATTTATCAGAACTTAAATCATTTAAGTAATCTATTATGATGTCATCATTTATTATCATACTTATCACTTCTTTCACTTTTACTTATACTTATTATAACTTTATTTACATTATTTTTAAAATAAAATTTATATAAAAATACCTGAGGAGTATCCCGTACTCATCAGGTATCTGTGTTTATCCTATAATATTTTTATACCCTGCATAAGTAGCGTAGAAATATCCTCCGTAGACTATTATCATTAATGCTGCTGTCATTAGTGCTGATGCTCCTATGTCTGGGCTTCCGTATAGAGCTACAAATTCATTAGCTACTTTTATTCCAACTACTGCATGAACTAGTGCTAATGCTAGTGGAGTTATAAAGTAAATTAGAGTTTGAATGAATATCGTTTTATTTATCATCTTCTGAGTTGCTCCGATTTTCCTTAGCGCTTTGTATCTGTCAATACTATCACTAGCTTCTGATAATTGCTGAAGAGCTAAGACCGCTGTACTTGCTAGTAAGAATACTATTCCAAGATAAATCCCTACATATAAGACTGCAGTACTCATTCCTTTAGTAGATTCATAGAGATACCCCTTTGTAAATCCAAAGATTAAATAATCTTCGCTTCCATCACGGCCCTCCAAAGATTCCTTAAAAACTTTGTTAAGAACTTCTTCACCATCTTTTTCATGGCCTTCTTTGTATCTAAAGTTTACTGATGTTTCATATCCTTCTACACTATTTAAGCTATCATCTGGGACAATTAAAGTGAAGTAGTTATCTGGATTTCCTGTACTTTTGTAGGCATCCTTAATAATATCCTTATTTTTAATTGTATAATCTATGCCACCTAGCTTTATAGTTTCATTATCCTTCATAAAGGCTTTTATCACTGGAACAATGTTGTTAAAGTTTGAAGTTACTATTACTTCATCTTTGCCTAATTCCAATGGTTCTTTATCTTGTAGCTTTCTTATATTATTATAGTCAGTTATAGTTAATGCTTCTATTCTGTTATAAGAACCTAAAAATTTATTATTGCTATCACTGATATACGGTAATAGGAGTTCTTCTAAACTTCCCTCTAAAATATACCTATTAAATTGCACATGATCAGTTATCTCATTTATATCAACATTAGCTTTTTCAAATACCTGTTCAACTGTAAAGCCTTTATTGTAAAAATCCATATCCATTATGTTTGCACTGGCATCAAATGGAGTTGTCGCCTCCACGCCCTGCTCCACTGCATTTTTACAGCTTAATCCTGTAGAAAGAATTCCAATGGTAACAAATAGCATTAAGCAAATCACTGATATGGACATAAAGTTTGTATTTATTTTACTACTGATTTGTCTCGTCACAAAAATGTTCAGCTTCTTAAAATATATATTTTTGCTTCTACTAATAAAACAAAGTATAAAACCGGCTAAACCATAGAAGAAAAATCCTGTTCCTACTATACCTAAAATCAGTGAAGCATAAAATCTAGCATCTAGAATATCAAGTCCTACCTTTATCACTAATCCATATGCGGCTCCAAGAGCTACAACTCCCAACGCAAAAAATACTGTGGCTAAAATTGGACTTTTAACCTTAATATCTTCACTCTTTTTTGAAGCATTAAGTAAATCTATAAGCTTATACTTTGAAATTATAAAGGTGTTAAATATCATCATCAAAACAAACATGATTCCAAAATATAAAATGGTTTTAATCGTTGCTCCAATAGAGAAAATAAATTTATATTCACTCATATTTACCTCAAATAGCTTTGCTGTAAATACTGATAGCCCTTGAGATAATACGATTCCTATAAGTAGTCCAGCTCCTAGTGATATAGCTCCAATTATTAGTGATTCTCTAACTAAAAGGTTGGAGATTTTTTTCTTACTCATGCCAAGAGTCATGTATACTCCTAGCTCCTTCTTCCTTCTTTTAATAAGAAAGTTATTTGCATATATAATAAGTCCCCCAAGAATGGCTGATACAAAAAACGATAATACATTTATAATCATTGCCATTGTATCAAGATATTCCTCCATCCCACCATTCATCTCAAGAACTGCCTTCTGAGACTCAATTGAGTTAAAGGAATAAAATATGCACACCGCAAAGGTTAGCGTTAAGAAGTATATTGCATAATCCTTAAAGCTTTTTTTAACATTTTTTGCCGCTAATTTAGAATACATCCCCGTTGTCACCGCCTAGCAATGTAACAACTTCAATAATTCTATTAAAGAACTCCTTTCTGCTATCCTTTCCTCTTACTAATTCATTAAAGACTCTTCCATCCTTAATAAATAGAATTCTGTGAGCGTAACTAGCAGTGAATGCATCATGGGTAACCATTAAAATAGTTGCATCTTGCTCCCTATTTAACTTTTCAAAAGAATCCAGTAGTAATCTTGAAGATTTTGAATCAAGTGCTCCAGTCGGTTCATCTGCCAAAATAAGTGAAGGCTCTGTAACTATTGCTCTAGCTGATGCTACCCTCTGCTTCTGTCCACCCGACATTTCATATGGATACTTCTTAAGTACATCTTCAATCTCCAATTTCTTTGAGACCTCAATAATTCTCCTATCTATATCTTTAGGACTAACTCCTTGAATAGTTAAAGCCAAAGCAATATTTTCATAAGCAGTCAGCGTATCTAAAAGGTTAAAATCTTGAAATATAAATCCAAGCTCTTTCATTCTAAACTTTTCTATCTCTGCTTCCTTTAATTTTGTTATATCTTCACCATTTATAATTATGTTTCCTGTAGTAACATTATCAATAGTAGAAATACAATTTAAAAGTGTAGTCTTTCCACTTCCTGAAGGCCCCATGATTCCAAGGAACTCCCCCTTATATACTCTAAAGCTTATATTATCTATTGCCTTAGTCACATTTCCCTTACCACCATAATACTTTTCGATACTTTCAACATTTAAAATATTTTCCATAAAAAAACCTCCAATAATACTTTTTTCATAATATGCACTCTCCTCGGTTTTGTAATTTACCTTGCTCCATGACTTTATTATATATCCCCATATATGAAAGTCATATTTAAATGTCTTACAGTAAAGTTTCATTTTTGTAAGATAAGAAAAAAGAGACCAGATTTTAATTTTATCAAGAGTAAATTTTTAAGAGGCATTTATATGTAAAGATTTGAACATATTATACATATGTAATATGTTCAAATAATAAAAACTCCAACAACTTGATTTGTTGGAGTTTTTATCTCATAATTATTTAAAATTGTTCCCTTAAAGTTAATTTAATCTGCCCTACAAATTGGGATTTGTTTTTATTTATTACTTCCATGTTACTGGATAATCCAAATGTTTTGGTAGTTTCGTATTTCTATTTCCTTTAGCAGAATTAATTTGTCCTTGTGTTAAGAAAACCGCTTCTCTTAAATCTGCATTACTAAAATTCGTATCTCTTGTATCTGCACCTAAAAAAACAGTTCCATCAAATATACAACTTTCAAAATTAGTTGCAATTAATAATTTCATGCTCAAGTCTAATCCACTCATATCTCTTTTTTTAAAATTCCTTCCTAAGAACTCTGTTAACCCCTTATTATCACTATTCTTAAAACACGTTATAATAGAAGAACAGACTTGCTTTAAGATGATATTAACTTTATATCTATAACTCTCAATATCAATATCAAGGATACTTTGTGGAGTAGAATTACATAGCACTTCATTTTCATTAATCAAATTTTGAATATCACTCCATAATTCTTTTGCTGGAATTACTATTCTTGATTCTTCTAAAAAGTAACGTATTTGATATAATTGAAAAATAATCACAAAGACATCGAATATTTCTTTTGATTGTTCTTGTGAAGTTTGCCATGTCTTACCTTTATAAATACATTGTGTTACATGCTGTCCTGCCCCAAAGCAATCATATCCTATGCAACCTTTCATATTGCACTTTTCCAATTCATGATGAATTTTACAACGATAATTATTTTGTAGTTTTGTACAAGGTTTACCTGCTATTTTATTCTCTGGAAAACCATCTATTTTTGAAAAAAATAATGCTGTACAACATAACCCACTGCATTTTGAGCAATCTACTTTTAATTGCTCTAATCTTCCCTTATTTTTTTCATGTATCTTCATATTATAATCTCCTAAAATTTGTATTTCACAATTTATTCAAGTCATTTTGACTTTAAATAATCTCATCTCTAAATTCCTATTTATCTGTATGCTATACAAATATCCTTTACTTCACCATATGAGCTATTATTAATTAGTTTATATGAACATAATACCATATTTAAAATAAAATTATAACATATTGTAAATATCGGCATAATTTACTTTTATCTGCTCCCTAAGTTCTTTATTTTCATCCTCAAGTCTTTTTATTTTTCTTTTCAAACTTGCTATGATAGCGTCTTTATTATTATCGTTCATTTCTCTTTTAACTTGTGATGGGGTAGGGACTTGTGATTGTTGTTGTCTAAGAGTTTCGATACGTTCTCTAATCTCTTTCCTTATTTCTTCAATTAAAATACTATGTTTATTCTTGAAATTTCATTTGCATTTATTACATTATTTCGTCCATTGCTAAAAATATTGATTGGCTGATCTGTATTTTTGCAGTGAAGCATCATGCTAATTGTACTAATCATAATTTCATTGCTCAAATCATTACTTCCCTCTAAACTCTTACCATCCTTTAATTCGATTGAAATTCTCATATTATCATCTCCCCAGCATTAAATGTACAAGAACTAATACTATTGCACTTCTTACAATATATATTTATCTCCCCGTCACAATATGTACCTTTCATGATAAAACTATTATTTAATCTCTTCATACCTAACCCAACATTCTGTTAACATTAGTGCTAAAAAGTATAGTCCGATTATCATAACAAATGTACTTAATTTAGATATAAGCGGACTTGTTATCATTTCTCCTAAGAGGCTTGTCTGTATATATGATGTTAGCAGCACAGACATCAACATGCATATAATACTGTTTAAGGAATTAGAAAGATTTTTTGTTCTATATGTTGTTTTGCATTTCTCACATTTTAACTGCCTATTGCTTTTAGTTAAAGATTTTAATTTACTTAGTAAACTCAATTTGCTATTACATTTTCTACAATAATTCATACTGATTCCCCTAGCTCTATTTTAATTTTCTCTTCAGTTTTATTAATTTTAAGCTATGTTAGATTAAATTGTTAATAGCTTTTGCATAATAACCTTCCCAAGTTATGAAATATACAATTATTATAACATAATATGTATTATTGTTCATAAAAAGGTAAAACATTAACACATACAAAAACTGTAGATAAATTTGGAAGAAAGCTATGATAAGATATCACAGCAAGCTCCATTCTATTTGAATGGAATAATTACACTTATTGTTGCCATTTTAATATTTGTACTAATAAAAGAGAAATCCAAATAAATATATAGCAAATCAAAGAGAGCATTGTTTTTATTTAACAATGCTCTCTTTAATATCTTAAATTAATATTTAGTTGAGTATATATTTTTAGTTGTAAAAATATGAATTTTATTCCTATAACTTAATTTATTCAATACATAATCCTATTCTCACCGCTAGAACCACGTATATTTTTCCGTTTTAACATCATAAGTTAAATGTACTGTTGTACCATCTTCTTTGGCTACAATTATTTCATACATTAAATATTCCATATCCTCTTTTTTTCCTGTATCAGGTGCAAAGGTTACAAATTTCGGAGATGTTTCTCCTGGTAGCACAGTATCATAGGTTGATAAATACGTTTTTTCATTTTTATCCTTCAATGAAATTGTTATGTTAAGCCCTTGTACAGTTAGTATAATCCCCTTATAGTAGACACTAAAAAGAAAGCATCATATTGACAGGGACAATACTACCAATGAGCTATCCTTTTTAATCATTATTGAAGTTGTTTTACTTGATCTATAATTGCATCTTCAATAGGTGTATATGTAAGTCCTAATACATCTTTACTCTTTGAATTATCTACTTCTACTTTACATCCTACATTCCTTTTAACATAGTTTTTACTTACTCCAGCCTTTGGAGCACTTATAGTAACCATCCACTTTGGTATATTCTTCTTTGGAAGTTTATATTTCTTAGGAAACTTCCTTTCTATTATCTTAGCCATATCTACGAAAGTAGCTATTCCACCTGCTACGATAAATCTACCTTCTGCTTCTTTATTAAATGCAGCTAAAATATGAGCTTTTGCCACATCTCTAACATCAGCAACTGCATCAATTATCTCTGGGGCTCCCGCTCCTAAAGCTCCATTTACAAGATTTCTTACAATTACAGAGCTAGGAAATTCCGGACTATTTGTAATTGAAGGTCCAACAAGAATTCCTGGATTAATTACTATAAGGTCATATTTCTTTTCTTCTCCTTGAGCTTCACATTGATTCCAAGCTTCTTTTTCAGCTAAAGTCTTTGCATAGCTTAAAGGCTGGTATTCTACAGTGCTAACGGTATTCCAGCACTCTTCATCAAAAGGCTTTTCTCCTCGTTCTTCAAACTCTATTCTATCGCAGAACACAGTATCAATTCTTCCAGTAAGGACAACTCTTCTAACTGTAGAACTTTTATTTATAGAAGCAAAAACATTCTTAACTCCATTAACTACAGGCTCCACAATTTCACTTTGAGCATCAGTAAAGTTTCCAATCGTAGGATAATCTGTATGAATCACTATCTCAGCTCCATCTACTACTTCATCAAAAGAACCTTCTTTTAACAAATCACTCTCATAAACTGAAATACTTCCTGCTGCTTCCTCTGCTAAATCTAAAAGATATTTATAATCCTCAACCTGTTCCTTATTATTAACAGTTATTCTAACTTCATGGCCTTCTTCCAATAGGTACTTTACAATCCAAGCCCCTACATAACTAGTTCCTTTGGTAACTACTATACTTTTCTTATCATTACTCATATTTCATCCTCCATATGCATCTCATTAACTCTTTCTTAGACCTTATCCCTATAATTGTACTATGAAAATCAAAAATCAGAAATGAATTCTTGTTAAACAAATTACTTTAAAGAACTCCTTTGAGTTTTATCTTTAATTATTCATCATTAATTATTCCCTATTCATTCCCAAAAACCCCTAGAGTTTTAACCTTAATTATTCATTAGCTCCTATTCATTTGATAAAGTTCACTTTGAGGAAATACAACCCTAACACTAGTTCCAACCCCACTAGTGGAATTAATCGAAATTCCAATTCCAAGTCTATCGCAAAGCTTCTTGCAAAGGTAAAGTCCCATTCCTGTAGACTTTCCAAATAATCTGCCATTGTCTCCAGTAAAGCCCTTCTCGAAAACTCTACCCAAATCTCTCTCTGAAATCCCTACTCCATTATCTTCAATAGTAAGGATAACTTGATTATCTCTTTCCTCTGTGGAAATTTTGACCCTTCCCCCATCTTCTGTAGAATACTTTACCGCATTACCTACAATCTGGTTTAAAATAAACTCTACCCATTTTCTATCGCTGAATATAGTTTCCTTTATATCACATATATCGAGAGCTGTCCTCTTATTTATAAAGTCTCTTGAATTTTTCTTTATCACTGCCATAACACAGCCTTCTAAAGAAAACTCTCTAATTATATAATCCTTGCTAACATCACTACTCTTAGAATAATAAAGAACCTGCTCAATATATTTCTCAACCTTATTTAACTCATTACCAATTCTGTTGGTGACAACATCTTCGTTATTCTCAATGATAAGCCTAGCTGAGGCAATTGGGGTTTTTATTTCATGAACCCACATCTCTATGTATTCTCTATATTCCTTCTCCGTGTATTCATACTTCTTTACCTGTTCATGAGTTGCTCTATCAGTTTCTTTGAGAATATTATAAAATAACTTTCCTTCAATGAAATCGGGTTTTTTAATAACAGAAGATAAAAGATACTTTTTATCTAATTCTTCCATAGTATGCTGCATATCATTAAAAAACTTTTTAAACTTTATAGCCTCTAATATCATAAAGATGCCTACTGGCATAAACCACATTAAAAATACTAAAGATATAATTCCAGAGCCTACCTTCAAAAATGACATCACTGCCAAAATTAGAATAAATATAATTACATTTATAATAACAAACCCACTTCTACTCTTGAAATAATCACTAATCTTCATAGCTTCTCCTTCTGTGGATAATTTAATGTTATGTCATTATATACCCAAGACCTCTCCTCGTTTCTATGGCTCCCTTAAGACCTATTTCTTCTAATTTCTTTCTAAGACGAGTTACATTTACTGATAGAGTATTGTCATCTACAAATAAATTAGACTTCCATAGATAATCCATCATATCCTCTCTAGAAATTATATTACCTTGATTCTTCATTAGATAATAGAGGATTTTAAGTTCATTCTTTGTAAGCTCCATGATATCTCCATCATGAGCCATAGTTCCATTAGATAAATTTAATTTTAAATTTTTATAGGAGATTATTTCTTGGCCACCATCACTACTCTTATTTGATCTCTTCAATACAGAATTAATTCTAGCTAAAAGAATTTGAGTGTTATAAGGCTTTGTTATAAAATCATCAGCACCTAAATTCATACTCATAAGTTCATCCATATCACTATCCCTGCTTGTAACTATAATTATAGGCACCTCTGAAGTCTTTCTAACTTCTCTGCATATATAAAAACCATCAAACACAGGCAAATTTATGTCTAGAAGAACTAAACTTGGCTCTGCCTTCTTAATAATATCAACAATATCTTCAAAATCTATAGGCGCTATAACCTGATATCCATAGCGACTTAAAAAGGTTGTAAGCTCCTCCCTAATAGTTTCTGTGTCCTCAACTATAATAATTTTATTCATAATATCACTTCCTTATAATATGTTGTGGATTCATCCACACAAGTCTTTATTTATATAATTATATATTTCTTATATACCTATTTCAACTTTTTACCATACCTAACACTTTATTAGAAATATATGGTATAATCATTTTATTAATAATCTCACATTAAGGAGACTTTTCTATGGATTTTTACATGTCACTTTATAATTCTTTCAATAAACCTAACACTTTCCTCGCCACAGTAATTTCAGGTGATACCATGGGTACAAAGCTATTATTTTCTGATTATGAGCCTTTATATAGCTCCTCAAATTCTTTTAGTAAAGAATTAATGCTGGCAATAAAAGCTACTATGAATGTAAATAAACCTGAAATAATAAACTTTGGCGAAAGTAAAATTTTCTGTGAGCCTCTGAGTAAAAAACCTAAAGTTGTAATTTGCGGCGCTGGTCATATTTCTATAGCTTTAATAAAAATGTGTAAACTCCTTGGTCTTTCTGTAACAGTTATTGATGATAGACCTTCTTTTGTAAATGATGGTAGACAAGCTGGTGCAGATGCATGTATCTGTGAACCTTTTTCTTCTGCCTTAAAAAATATTGAGAGCGATGCTGGTACATTTTTTATAATAGTTACTAGAGGCCATCGCTATGACATTGATTGTCTAAGAGAAATTTTAACCAAGGAATGCTGCTATATTGGTATGATTGGAAGCAAAGTTAGAGTTAAAAAAATTAAAGAAGTGCTTATAGATGAAGGCTTTTCTGAAGATAAATTAAATAGTGTTTATACTCCTATTGGTTTAAAGATTGGTGCAGAAACCCCTGAGGAAATAGCTGTTTCCATCATGGCAGAAATCATTGAAGTTAAAACTAAAACTCTAAAGGGCTCTGAATTCCCTAAAGAAATTTTAGATACTATTATAGGTGAAGGCTTTGAAAATTCTCCTACTGCTTTAGCTACCATTATTAGTAGAAAAGGCTCTGCTCCAAGGCAAGTTGGAACAAAAATGCTAGTTCTTCAAAACGGTACTACTGTTGGTACCATTGGCGGTGGCTGTGTTGAATCTGAAATTAAACTTCTCGCACTGGATGTAATAAGAAATGGTATTCCAACCCTTAAAACTGTAGATATGACTGGTACATATTCTGAAGATGATGGCATGGTCTGTGGTGGCATTGTAGAAGTATTTATAGAGCCAATAATACCCTAAACAAAATAACAAAAGCTCAGTTGAGTCCTTTTAAAAAGGCTAAACTGAGCTTTTATGCTAATAAAAATTATCTTTGATGTGCATAAAGCATTTCTATATCTACATATTTCCCATCTTGAGCATTAGTCACCATAACATCTAAGATACCTTCAATAGCATTTATTTCTCTTTCAATTCTCTCATAGGCTTCCTTTAAAGTACTCCTGCTTGTAGCTATGTTAAGTCTCATGAAGTTTTCTCCACCCTTGCCAAAGGTAGTCCCATTATTAAGCCAAACCTTGCACTTTTTTAGGAAGAATTCATTTAGGTGCTCATTATTCATGTGAAGAGCTGAACAATCTAGCCATAGCATATAAGTTCCCTCCGGTTTATAAAATTTTATTTTAGGTATTCTTGTCTTAAAGAAATTCAAGGTATATTCAATGTTTTCATTTAAATATTCCATAACCTCTTGATACCACTCTTCTCCATAAGTATAAGCTGCTGCTTGAGCTATATCCCCAAGAACATTTGGACCTTCAATACAAGATTTTTCAAGCTGAACTTCATATAAGGTCCTCAACTTTTTATTTTTTATAATAATATTTGCAGTTTGAAGTCCTGCAATATTAAATGTTTTATTTGGCGCAGTACAAATAATACACTTGTTGGCAAATTCTTCACTTATAGAGGCATAAGCAGTTTGTACATTTGGCTTAAACACTAAATCCCCATGAATCTCATCCGCTACCACAAGAATATTATTTTCTAAAGCAATGTTTCCAAGCTGAGTTAACTCCTCTTTTGTCCAAACTCTTCCCACTGGATTGTGAGGACTACAAAGAATTATCATCTTAGTTTTCTTTGTAATTACACTTTTTAAGTTATCGAAGTCCATTTCATATCTACCCTTAACAACCTTTAACGGATTTTCTACTATCTGGCATCCACTATTTTTTATAATACTGTAGAATGGGTGATATACTGGTGTTTGAATGATTACCTCATCCCCTGGTTTTGTAAAAGCTCCAACAATTAAATTAAGTCCTGGCACAACACCTGGCGCAAACTTAATCCATTCTCTTTCAACATCCCAGTTATATCTCTTCTTCATCCATGCTATAACTGCTTGATAACCTTCCCTCGATCTCATTGTATATCCAAAAATTCCATGGTCGGCCCTATCCTTTATAGCACTCACAACTTCATCTGGCACCTTAAAATCCATATCTGCTACCCACAGAGGAATGATATCCTTGTCCTTATGAGACCTTTCAGTTAAATCCCACTTAAGAGAGTTCGTATTAAATCTTTCGACCTTTTCATCAAAATTATATTTCATTATATCCATTCCTCCATCTTTACCTAAATCCATTTTTATATATTAAATTAATTATATTCCATTTTATGTTAGTTTACAATTAAAAACTTTATTATATCATTTATATTATTGAAAATAATATAAATGATATAATATTATTAACTAACCTTTAAAATTATTAAGAAATACTAAAGATTAATAAATTTTAAGCATTTTATTATTTCTATAGGCTATTATATAATATAAGGAAACTCCGCCTCACATTCGTTCGGTGGAGTAAGTTCGCCTTAGCCAAATTAAAGATTACTATTTTAAAGGAAACTCATTCTCAAAAACAGTCGAATGAGTAAGTTCGCCTTAGCCAAATCAAAGATTTGGAGGCTCACTTAAGGAGAGAGAGATTTTATGCATAAGCAATATATAAATTATTCATCAGATATGCCATTATACATTTCCTATCAAACTATAAAAAACATACCTATTCATTGGCATTACTGTATTGAAATACTTTTTGTAGTTAAGGGAACTATAAACCTATTTATTAACACAGAAAAATTTGTAATAAACGAAAATCAAATTGAAATTATAAACTTAGATGAGGTTCACAGTATTCAAAGTGATGACCCAGATAATAAAGTTCTCATATTTCAGATAGACCCTTACTTCTTCCAGAAATACTATGGTGATATTGAGAACATGTTCTTCTATACTAAATCCACTGGTGAAAACGCTCAGCTAAATGATGAATATGAGAAATTAAGAGAGTTTCTTTCTCAGCTTCTCTGCGAAACTGTTCAGCACCAGGATAACTACGATGAAGAAATTGAAAATATTTTAGTAAATCTTCTTTATCACCTAATCAATAACTTTAACTACCTGATTTATGAGCAGGAAGAACTGCGAAATAATAAGGAACAACTTCAAAGATATCATAGTATATATAAGTACATTTACAACAACTATCAAGACAACATAACTCTGTCCGATATTTCTAACAAGGAATATCTAAGTACTCATTATCTTTCTAAAGAAATTAAATATGCTACTGGTTATTCCTTCACAGAGTTCGTTAACCTTGTTCGTGTAGAGGAATCTATAAAACTTCTTCTTGATTCAGATTTAACACTGTCTGAGATATCTGAGGAAATCGGTTTTTCTCATACTAGATATTTCAATAAACACTTTAAGCTTCACTACAACCTTACACCTCTTCAATTTAGGAAGAAATATAAATCTACTGAAGCTGTTCTAAAAAAATCTACTAAAGTTATAGAGCTTCCTCTTCAGGATAGTTTAGAAGAGCTTATCTACTTCATAGACGACTACGATAGATTTAACTATGAAGATAAAATCCATCAGCTTAACTTTAATATGGATATGGACCTTGGAAAATTTAATAAGGACTTTAATAAAATCATCACCATTGGAGATGCCTTTGACCTTCTTATAGAGGATAATAAGGATACCTTAGAAGAGCTTCAGCAGGAGATGGACTTTGAATATGGAAGAATTCTAAATCTTTTCAGCATAGATATGGCAATCTTCCCAGGCTCAAAGTTTCACAACTGGAACAGAGCTAAGGACGTGTTAGAATTTATTCAATCTCTAGATATTATTCCTATTATAGTTCTTCATATTGATGTTGAGATAGTACATGAAGATAATGATATGCTTCTTTATAGAGAGCAAACCCCAGCTTCTACCCATAGCTCAATACTACACAATGATATAAAGGATGTACTTCATTCTTTTATGGAGTACTTTGAGTCTTTGGAGAGTCTTGACTATAAAAACTTTAGATTTGAGTTTTCTTCAACTTTTCCTGAAGAGTTAAGAAAAGAAGTAGAAGCACTTCTAGACGATAATAGTTTAGAGTATCTAGAAGAAACTTTCGTCATTAACAATGATGTAAATAATATCTATGATACAGCCTATATGATTCCTTTCATTATTGATAATGTAATTAATAGAAGAGATAATCTTTCCTTTATAAGAGCCTTTGACGTTCTAGATAAACAGATTAATATCACTAATGAGGTTTTCTTTGGCTATCCTGGGCTTATCAATGATAAGGGAATTAAAAAACCAGCCTTCTACGCCTACTCCCTGCTAAATAAAATGGGAGATACCCTAGTTTGCAAAGGCGATGGCTATGTTGTAACAAAAACTGATGATCAATATCAGATTCTCCTCTATACTTATCATGAAAAAATAGATGAGCTTATTTCCATGAAGGGCTTTGCAAAGCTTAGAGGAGCAAAGAACGGTATATCTAAAAAGCTTTCTCTAAACATTACTAACATCCATTCTGATACTAATATTACGACCTATGAAATTAGTGAAAACATTGGTTCATCCTATAACTATTGGCTAGACATGGGAAGACCAACAAGACTTAATAAAGAAGAGAATGGAATCCTGCATAAAGCTTCCTATCCGAATATCAAGTTTAAGTACTCTAAAAAAAGTACGGTTATAAATATTTTAACTACCCTTAAAACTTATGGTGCAACACTGATAATTATCAACAAGGTTCACAAGCCAATGAGATAACATATTATTTTGCACAAAACACAACTTTTATTATCTAAAACTACATAAAGATTTTATTAATATCATTTAAAAATAAGTGTGTGAAGCACAAAAGTATACTATTTCAAGTACTTTTGTGCTTTTTGTTTTTTTTTGAAAATGTTAACTAAGCTTAAAAGTACTTTTTGCCGGACCTTAAAGTGAATGTTTATATTGTAATAATAGCGTATACTAATAACATAGAAAGAAATCAATTGAATAAGTGACTTAAAAAATTTCCTTCTTGTTGAAGGGATCAATAAATTTAATTAAAAACAATTATGAAGTATATTGAAGTTAAAAATTCAATATACAGAATTTTGAATAAAATAGAGGTGAGACATATGGGAATTAACCCTAAAATTTTTTCAGATGAAAAGACATACAGAGTATTGCTTAGGTTTGCAATACCAGCAATATTTTCATTACTTGTAGCAGAATTATATAACATGGTAGACACAGTTTTCGTTGGAAGATTCATCGGACCAAATGCCATTGGTGCACTAACCATTGCTTTCCCAATCCAACGTTTCCTTATAGCTCTAGCGTTTCTAATAGCAGTAGGTGCTTCAACCTATGTTTCTAGATACTCCGGAGAAAACGAACCAAAGAAAGTAAAACAAACAATATTAAACTCATTAGTGCTAACAGTGGTAACTCTTTCAATAATACCTGCCCTACTATTCTTATTTAGAGGAACTCTTCTTTATAAATTAGGTGCCAGCGATGTTACCTTCGGATTAACTAATGACTATATTTCGATAATCTTTATCGGTGCTATCTTCCAAGGTATTACAATAGTTTGCTCATATATCATGACAGCCCTTGGAAACTCTAAGGTTGGTCTTTATGCCAACTCTTTAGGAGCCGTATTAAACATTATAATCGACTATATCTTAGTGGCACACTTAAATGTTGGTATAGCTGGAGCAGCTATTGCCACAGTATTTTCTCAGTTTGTTGCTATGCTATTTGCACTTTATAGATTTAGAGATGTAGTTAAACACTTTGAGTTAAAATTCTCTTTTAAAAGCCTGATTCCAGCAATGGATACAGCAATTCTTAAAGGTATCGTAGCCGTTGGATTTTCTACCTTCGTAATAGAAATTTCAGACGCTATCGTTGCAGTAGTTCTAAATAACCTTCTAATAACTAGAGGTGGAGATGCAGCCATAATCATAGTAGGGGTTATCACTAAGATATCCATGTTTATGTTTATCGCAATTATCGGTATTAGTTCAGCAATGCAACCAATCGTTGCCTTTAACTTTGGAGCTAGAAATTTTGACAGAGTTAAAAATACAGTAAATGCTTCGATAAAAACTGTTACAGTAGTATCTTTAGTCTTTGCAGTTGTTATAATGTACTTTGCTCCACAGATGATAAGCTTATTCTTAACAGATGCAAACTTACTTCCTGAAGCCGTAAAAGCTTTAAGAATTGTAATATCATTACTTCCACTTGTAGGGTTCTACTATGTTGGAATATACTACTACCAAGCTATCAACGAAGCTAAAAAAGGTTTCAGATTATCACTATTTAGACAGCTTATAGTATTTATTCCACTAGCAATTGTCTTCGTACACTTCTTCGGAATTATGGGTGCATGGCTTGCTTACCCTGCTTCTGATTTAATCTCAGCAGTAGTATCTTATGTACTATTAAAGAGCACTTGGAAGAATAGCTCAGATTTAGTAGCAAATCCTGCCTAACAATATAGAATTTAATAATTAATGATATAAAGCTTTAGAGTTGGAAAGTATAGCATACTTTCCTTATGATTCAAAAATAAGAGGGTATAGAACCTAATCTATACCCTCTTATTTATGCATACAAGTTTTAAATAAATTACTTCACATTTCTATTTTGTCATATTTTTATTTGAATCAGATGTATTAGTATAGAACACTCCTCTATTAAGGGCATCATGGATAGCTGAAATCACTTTTCCAACTTCTATAGTAGAATCTATTCCATCTATTTTTTCTGGAGTGTATAGTTCATTTAGAGTTGTAGTTATATCTTTTCCTTCTAAATGTTTAAGTAATATTTCATATTTGTCTCTTATTTCTTTAAAAGCATCATCCTTCAGATAATCTTTATCTTCTATCCCCAATTTTAAGTACTGAATATTTTCAATTTTATTTCCATTTAAGGTAAATTGAACTGTTAATTCATCTGGATATATATATCCACCACGATATACACCATTGTTTAGACCCTTAGTTTCAAAATTATATCCCCACCAGAAATCATTCATATTATTAGTATCACTAACACCTTTGGTACCACTTTCAGTAGCAGTAGTTCCATTTCCGGTCATAGGATTAGTTACACCATTGTTCATAGTTCCATTTGCAGTATTGCCATTACCATTTTCCATAGTACCGTTTGCAGTATTGCCCTTACCATTTTCCATAGTTCCATTTGTAGTATTACCCTTAGCATTTTCCATTGAATTAGTTGTGTTAGTTCCACTTGGATTAGTAGTACCATTTGAGCTACAACCAACTAATGAAGTTGTAATTAATAAAGTTGCAATTAAAATAGCTATTCTTTTCATAATTAACCTCCTATGTTTATGTATAAGTTTTTTCTACTATTAGTATAAACATAGATAAGTTAATTACTCGGTTTAAAATGTGCTATAATCGGCTAAATATACCATTATCGCCACAAATATAAAAAACACAAAACAGGCTGATGAAAATATAAATCTACCTTTATTTTTCTTATAAACATTCATAACCATATATACTAGTGAAAGAACTACGAATACTCCCAAAATCATTAAATTCACGATTTTCTCCCCTTAAAATAAATTTTATTTAATATTTATTTAATTATATCTATAAGTAACAATTCCTTTACATATATAATTATAGCATAGGACACTTAACTTTAATATTTTAAAATGTATACAAAATCCAATAATTGTAGCCAAAATAAAAAGGGCAACTGCTTAGTTACCCTAGTTACTACTATTTTACCTTTGATAAATCTATACTAAAACTTTCACCCTTCTCCATTACTATATGACCAGATTCATATTGGCCACCATCTAAAGTAATATACACATTTTCTACTCCATAATATCTACCTAGCGTATTAACTAAATTTTGAATAGCAAAATATTCTCCAGTAGTTCCGTTAGCCATTTCGCTTATAAAGCTTTTAGTTACATCTAAATATAGCATTCCATCATTGTTAAGATATAAGCTGTTAATGGATACACCCTCTTTTAACATCACACTATTTCCACCTGGAAATTCTCTAAACTTATTTTGCAAGGTTAATCTTGTTATGTCATTTGTTGCAAAATAAACTTCAACATCCTCATATTTCATAAAGTTTGCTTCTTCATCAGGATAATAGCATCTAATAACTTGAGTTAATCTTGCATCCTTATCAATTTTACCGAGAGTTGATGTAACTGCCATATTCCCTACATCATAGACTTCTTTTACAAGACCTACATTTGGAGCATAGTACTGCAAATCTTTTTCTCCACTCTTATTCTCAGTAGTAACCTCTATACATTCATACTCACCAATTGAAGTTGAAACCTTAGCATCTATAGATGAGATATATCTCTTACTTCCATCTTCAAGAGTCCATGATGTTCCCTTTGCTATAGGTGCCTTTAATAAAATTTCATTTTTTATTGCTGGTTTCTTCAAAAAGTTTTCTCTATAATCGCACACACCTCGATAGAATACTACCTTTAACTCATCATTGGTAGCCTCAATAACCTTAACATATTCTGTTGCACTATTATTACTTCTTATCTGAAATTTATTACCATCGATGTAATCCACGTATCTTACATATTCCGCAAACTCTGAATTAGTTCCCTCGTAGCTATACTTCTCATTTTCTTTAATCCCAATTAAATCATTAATAGTATACTTTGATACTACAACTTCTTCCTTCTTTTGAGTTTCTTCACCTTGAGATGTATCCGTCTTTTTATCTGCTTCATCATCTTTATTTTTATCTACTTCATCATCTTTATTTTTATCTATCTCACCATCGTCAACTACTTGATTATTGTTTCCCTCTTTTGAACCATCTCCACTATTTATTTCTTTACACCCTACTGTAAGCATGCTAAGTCCAATCAAAAGTATAATCAGAGCCTTTTTCATATGGCTACATCCTCCTATTTGTATTTATGCTTATATTATATATACGCAAGGATTCAGGTAAGATATCACTGTTATATAACTAAATATTAAGGAGGAATACTTAAAACTAAATTTTAAAACCTTAGGAAACTTCCTCACCAATATTTGGTATGCAGATATTAATTACTTATATCACTGTCAATTGTATCATCAAATTTCAAATTAATAATAAATCTATCTTCTCCTAAAATAGTATTTTCAAAGACCTCTGTGGCATTTGAATTATACGCTTTTGGATCCATCATGGAAGGGCTAAAGTGAGTTAATAATACTCGCTTAACATCTCCTTCCTTTGCTAAGGCAGCAGCTTCTCTAAAGGTCATATGTTTATACTTTATAGCCTTTTCCCTATCATTATCATCTCCATAGGTTCCTTCACAAATAAACAAATCACTTTCGAAAACAAATTCAGGAATCTCATCAATTGGTCGAGTATCTGTTGTTAATGATATTTTCAAACCTCTACGTTCCTCTCCTAAAACTAAATTTCCGTTATACTCTTTTCCTTCAAAATTTACTACTTCCTCTTTTTGAAGCCTGCTCCACAAAATTTTGGGCACTTCATTTTCAAGAGCTCTTTCTATATTAAACTTTCTTCCTCTTTTAAAATAAAAGCTATATCCAAGACATGGTGCTGAATGCTCTAGCTCCAAAGTTCTTATTTGAATCTCTCCGCTATTTCTAAAGGGAGCATCTTCACCATCAATTATTTTCATACCATCTCTATATACATTAATCTCAAGATTATTTGGAGCTTCAATTATATTCACTTCATAAGGTAAATATTCTGCTACAACTCTAAGCCCATTAACTATTCTAGTTATTCCCTCAGGCCCTATAATCGTAAGAGGTTCTGTACGTCCGCTATTTCCTATTGTTGAAAGAAGCCCTGGAAGCCCTATAGTATGGTCACCATGACTATGTGTTAAACATATGATATCAACATTTTTAAATCCCCAACCAACCTGCTTCATAGAAACCTGGGTTCCTTCTCCACAATCTATCAGTATTTTTCTTCCTTTAAAATTTATTAATGTAGCTGACAGACTTCTATATGGCGTTGGCATAGAGCCACCACAACCTAATAAACACACATCAATCATGATTTTCTCCTTTATTTTTTATAGTTCTAATTTCCTCAACCTATCTATAACTTAATACAAATCTGATTCAACTTATGTCTTCTTCATCATCTATGTTCTAATATACCACTTAACATTATATTTTATTACTTTAGCTATTCCTGCTCTAGTCATCAAAAATCCTCAAATTCTTACGAGTTCCTAAATGAATAATAAAATACTTTTCTTTTCTTTGAAACTAACTCAAGGAACTTCATATTATATTACTATACTAAGATAAAGTTATCGGAGGGTACAAATGATTCAATTAACTGCAATACACTATATTTATTTATTATTTATTTTGATAATTTTAGGAACAATGGTGAAAAAACGAGACTGCTCCTTGGTTTGTATTATTGGTATAGCTTTAATTGCCATAGTTAGTACTAAATCAGTTCCTCTAGCTGTGATAAGTATATTTAATAGCTTTATTTATGCTATAACTGAGCTACTTCCAACAATTCTAATCATTTCAATAATCGCAGCTCTCAGTAAAATTCTTCGTTACACAGGAATTAATCGATTGATGATTAGCCCCTTTACCAAACTTATTAAAAATGAATCCATGGCCTTTTGGGTTATCGGAATAATCATGATGATTATTTCCTACTTCTTCTGGCCATCACCTGCAGTAGCGTTAGTTGGAGCCATTCTTGTTCCAGTAGCTATTAAAGCAGGCCTTCCTGCAATAGGTGCTGCTATTGCAATGAACCTCTTTGGACATGGTATAGCTCTATCCACAGACTTTATAATCCAAGCTGCTCCGAAAATAACTTCAGATGCAGCTGGAATTTCTGTTGATGCCGTTATAAGCGCGAGTATTCCACTAATTATTGTTATGGGGCTTGTAACTACAATCACAGCTTTTATTTTCTTAAAGAAAGACATGAAAAAAGGTCTTATAGAAGATGGAGTATTTGATCAGTATTCAGAAGAGAATGAGCCCATTAATGAAGGTTGTATGAGCAATAAGTGGAGAAGTTTCTTCGCTATTTTAGTACCAATCTTCTTCGTTCTTGATGTAGCCGCTATGTTTATTCTTGGCTTAAAAGGTGGAGATGCTACTGCTCTAATAGGCGGAACTGCTCTATTCATTCTAATTTCCGTAGCTATTAAAGCATATAAAAATGCATCTTTAGAAGAATTAACTAATCACTTTGTATCTGGTCTTAAATTTAGTTTTACTGTTTTTGGTGTTGTAATTCCTATTGCAGCCTTCTTCTACATCGGTGACAGTGGATTTACTACTATTATCGGTAACTATCTCCCAGTTGGTTCTTTAGGGCTTGTAAATGACCTAGGTTTCGCTCTTTCTCAAATTGTTCCTGTAAATAAAATCTTTGGTGCTTTTACAGTAACCGGAATTGGTGCAATTACAGGTCTAGATGGTTCAGGCTTCTCCGGAATTTCCCTTGCTGGCTCCACAGCTCAACTTTTTGGTGCTTCAACTGGAGCAAGTGTTCCAACCCTAACAGCTTTAGGGCAAATTACTGGAATCTGGGTTGGCGGCGGATGCTTAATTCCTTGGGCAATTATACCTGTATCTGCAATATGTAAAGTATCTCCTTTTGAAGTTGCAAAAAGAAACTTTAAACCAGTTGTGATTGGACTAGTTGTGACAACAATTTTTGCTATTTTCCTACTATAAGTACATTTTCTAAAAGGGATGGATATTTAATATCTATCCCTCTTTTCGCGATTGTAATATATTTGTGAACGTTGTTATATATATAGAGAAAATTTCAGAATAGTTGTATAATTATAGCTATGAATGGGGGTAAATATATGAAATTTATAGATTTAAGAAGCGATACTGTAACTGAATTAACAGAAACTATGAGAAAATCAATGTACGAAGCTAGTGTTGGAGATGACGTTTATGGAGATGATGAAACCACAGTAGAATTAGAGCGCTATTCAGCTGAATTAGTTGGTAAAGAAGCTGCTCTTTTTGTTCCAAGCGGTACCTTTGGAAATCAATTATCTCTACTTACTCATTGCAATAAAGGTGATGAGGTAATCCTAGGAGAAGACTGCCACATAGTTTGTCATGAGGTTGGTGCTTCTGCTGTAATTGCTGGCGTTCAGCTTAGAACTTTAAGAAGTTATGGTGGTGAGCTTTCTCCTAATGAAATAGAAGCTACCATACGAAGAGAAGAAGATATTCACTATCCTAAAACAGCTTTAATCTGTCTTGAAAATGCTCATTCTAGTGGACGAGCTGTCTCTTTAGAAAATATGACCGAAATTCGTAAGGTTGCAGATAAGTACAACTTACCAATTCATCTAGATGGTGCAAGACTCTTTAATGCATCTACTTACTTAAATGTAGATGTAAAAGAAATAACTAAAAATGTAGACTCAGTTATGTTCTGCTTATCTAAGGGCTTATGTGCTCCTGTAGGCTCAATTCTAGCTGGTTCTAAAGAATTTATAGACAGAGCTAGAAAATATAGAAAGCTTATGGGTGGCGGGCTAAGACAATGTGGAGTTCTAACCGCTGCAGGCTTAGTTGCTCTTAAGGATATGAGGGAAAACTTAAAAATGGACCATGAAAAAGTTTTATACCTAGCTAAAGAGCTAAATAATATTCCTGAAGTAACTATTCTTGAAGATAATTTACATATTAATATGGTATTCTTTAAACTAGATGAATCTGTTAATACTTCGGCTTTAGTTGAACACCTTTTAGCTAATGGTATCAAAATCTGCGATGTAGAAGATGGCCTTATGAGATTCGTTACTCACTATTGGATAACTAAAGAAAATATCGATTACGTAATTCAATCTATAAAGGACTTTATAGCCAATAAACAATCTATTTTCAGTAATAATTAATTATTTTTGACGTTAATGTAACCTGGGATATCCTCTTAATTATATGCCTTGGGTTAGTAGCATTTATCTTTGATACCATTGGTGGAGTACTCTTTGCAAAATTTCTTAATCTTTTCTCCAAGAAAAAGGTTAATCCAATGGTAGGTGCAGCTGGTATCTCTGCCTTCCCAATGTCTGCAAGAGTAATTCAAAAGATGGGACAAAAGGAAGACCCTCAGAACTTCCTATTAATGCATGCAGTTGCAGCTAATGTATCTGGTCAAATAGGCTCAGTCATTGCCGGTGGGTTAATTTTGTTCTTAGTTGGAGGTGGCATGTAATGAATGTAGTATTTATGCAAAGCTTAGAAATTATGCTAAAAGGCATGAGCGGTATTTTTGTAGTAATGATAATAATTTTTATAGCTATTAAAGCTATAGTTTTTCTTGGCAAGGATAAAGATGAAGTTAAAAGTGAATAAATAAAATAAACTCTATGAACTAATTTTTAGCTCATAGAGTTTTTATTATCTTATAAACATATCTTTAATATCTACCTTAGAATTTGTGTACCTTCCCTTCTTTTCAGAGTTCTTTCCATATTGGATAGCCTTAACAGGACAATAATGAAGACATGCTAGGCATTGAGTACATCTGCCACTCCAAACAGGTTTTTCTTCCACTTTTATGCATCTTCCGTTACATACCTTTTCGCAGATTCCACAGCCAGTACAATTATCATTTGCCCTAAAGTCCTTTAAGCTAATTGCCAACTTATTGAATAAAGGATTAGCTACACTTGTTAAAAGCCCTGGCAGATGTCCTTTAACTACTATAAACACATTCTTCTCTTTAGACCTCACCACATCATTTATATTCTTTAGTAAAGTTTCTAAATCCTCCATCTTCTTATTTTCAACTTCCTTAGAATCTACATTCCCCATAATAATATAATTATTAGGAGTTACTACAGAAAATCCACTAGAAAGCTTTAGCCCTTTTTCATCTAAAATTTTATTAACTACCTTTATAGTATTTCCTATATTTTCACCACAAACCGAAATTGTTGAAATATAGTTGTCCTTGTAGTTTTCAAATTTAACTTTCTTCATAAACTCCATAACCATAGCTGGAGGTGCCCATGCATATATTGGGTAAACAAATATGATTTTCTCGTCACCATTAAGGTCATACTCATAAACTTCTTTAGAACTACTCATTTCCCTGGCAATAGAGATTATTCTTTCACCTTGAGCTTCCCCTATTTTGTTTGCCACATATCTAGAATTACCTGTCCCTGAAAAATAAAATATCATATATATATACCTCCATGTTATTGTTTAAAATATCATATCACTCATAGTTCTACTCATTATAACAAATCCAATGACTAACATCGCTATAGTAACGAGAGCTGCAGTATATATTTTATTAACACCTTTCTTTGACCTAGTTTCTGACACGTCACTTATTTCACCCTTTTTATGGATAAGTATTGATCCCAATAAGTACATAAATGGAATTGCACTTCCAATGATAAAATATGCACCAATACTAGCTAGTGGTACGTGAAAATTCCCAACTGCTTCCACAGCCCCCTGTGCCGGCATAAGGAAAGATACTACAGTAGATAATCCATTATTAAAGAAGTGAAAAAACATTGGTAAAAGAATATTCTTTGTCTCTATCATTATATATGCCATAGCTCCACCAAGGATCGCTGTTGGCAAAAATCTAAAAGGATCTAAATGAAAGATTCCAAAAATAACTCCAACTAATAAAACTATTGACCACTTACTTTTAAATGAATGAAAGGTAGCCTGTATAAATCCTCTAGTCAAGGCTTCCTCACAAATTGCAGGCATAATAGCTACAATAAAGAAAGCGATTCCCATTGGAATACTAGTAATTACATCATTTAATCCTGTACTTACCTCACTAAGTCCTTCTGGAAAATAATATCCAATAATTAAAGTAACTAAAGTAACACCTAAAAAGGTAGCTATCCACATAATTAAAGTTCCAAAAATTTGACGTATAGATAGCTTTTTAATTGGAAAAACCTCTCTCAAATCAGCCTTTAAAAGTATTGCTGGTATAACTGCCATTGCCAAAACAATTAATTCTGTAATGGCTACTCCGTACATACCATATCTCATTTGTATTGGTGCTGCTACAAAAAGCATCATCAAAATTACTAGTACAAATAGTACAATGCCTTGATAGGGTTTTAATGCCCTAAACTTATTATTTTCTTCCACACAATCTCCTCCAAACTAAAATTTTTCTCTTAAACCTCTGTAATACTATAATTTCTGACTTTACAAATACATAACTTCATAATTTTATCTCTAAATAACATTATATCTTTGCACTGTTATAACTTTATAATCATGCCATCATATGCAAACATTACTCCATCATACTTCTTTTCTAATTCTAAATAATCATCATAGGATTTTCCCCAATCTTCCTCTAAGTGAGTCATAATAATTTGTCCTATGTTATATCTATCCTTTAAAGCTAAAATATCCTCCATAACAAAGAGCTCTTCCCTAAGTGGATTGTCCTCCTTAAGTTCAAATCCATTCTTTAAAATTTCTCCAATGATTGTATTTCCAATTATCATTACATCTGCGTCCTTGAAAATCTCATTCTCTGGAAATGGCTTTACGTCACATGGAGCATAAATCAACTTTTTATTTTCCCCTTCAAAAACAAAAATAGTGGCATTTCCTACCTCCACTAAAGTTACTCTTATATTATTTATTTCTATACATCTATTTACAATCCTTCTTCTAATTAAATTTCTTACATTCTCATAGTAATCTAAGTAACTTCCTAAACTAAATCTAATGGAATTCAAATCCTCCATAACCTTTTTTCTAGCGATAACTTCAATAGGATTATCACATTCTTTTCCTTCTGATATCTCAAGCCAATTAAGTCTTAACTGTTCAAAAACTCTCATTCCAAGAGTATGATCTGGGTCTACATGACTATATAAAACCCTATCTACCTTTTCAATTTCTCCACAATTTAAGCTATGCGCAATATCCTCAGGTGTATCTACAAGTAAATTTAACTCTTTAAGATATAAACTACAGCCAAATCTAGAATAAGGCCTTCCCTTTTCTCTAGCTTCTGTACAAACTCTACACCTACAAAGTGGCTTAGGCAAAGATGTACATCCACCACTTCCTATTATTGTAAACTCCATAATATTCCCTCCTTTTCTTTAGTCTTTATTCATTGTAACAATACAACATTAAAATACACTTTACTTAACTGCATCAACACCCCATGTTTTACTCTCATTTATATTAATTAAAAACTCATTTACTTCTCTAGTATTTTTTAAAATTATGATATTTTTATCCTTCTCATAAGTTTGAAGCTTTCTTAAAACTCCAGGTGCCTTCGCCTTATTATAATCCCACACCCATTTTATAAAATCCCAATCAAGCCTTTCTGAGCATCCATCTCCCATATCTGGTCTAGTCTTTCCACCATACATAATTCTTCTCTTTATAATTCTATAAATACAAAGGTATGTTGGCATATAAAGAAATATTACAGTGTCTGCTTTTTCTACTCTAGTCTTCATGGTTCTACCATAGTTTCCATCTATAATCCAACTAACCTTTTTAACTAATTCTTCATTAAACCTATCCCACTCCTCATGAGAAGTTTCCACCCAGCCAGGCTTCCAATAATATGCATCAAGATGATACACAGGTAAATTTAATACCTCTCCAAGCTTCTTAGAAAAGGTTGATTTTCCAGATCCACCACTTCCGATTACCGCGATTTTTTCCACTCTTTATCTCTCCTTATTATGAATTAACATTAAAAACATAATATATTAACTCTTTTTTAATCTTTTGCAACTGAATATTTCCACACTTAATTTCCTTTGAAAGTTCCATGATACTTCCCCTTATATTAACCAACTTCCTCGCTATCTTTTATATCAGAATCATTAATAATATTTAGCATATTTATAACTAATCTTGCTGAATTTCTTGCAGCCATGCCTTCAAAATTATCATAGGTATCGTTAGCATCATCATCAGCATTATCAGAAATACTTCTAATTATAAGAAATGGAATGTTATTAATGTGAGCTACATGTCCAATTGCTCCACCCTCCATCTCAACACAAAGAGGCTGATATCTCTCAACAATTGTCCTTTTCAAATTACTATCATTAATAAAAGCTTCCCCTGTAACTATTCTCCCTAGATGATAATTAATCTCTTGTATCTCACATGCTTCAAAGGCTCTTATTGCTATATCTCTTAACTCTTCACTAGTCTGAAACTTGTCTACAAAAGGGAATAGTGTTCTCATCTGCTCTGGTCTAACATCATGGTAAGTAACATTATCTGATATAACAGTATCTCCAATCCTTGCATTGCTATTTAAGCTTCCAGCAATTCCAGTATTAATAATTTCGGTAACCTGAAATTTATCAATTAACATCTGAGTACAGCTTGCTGCATTAACCTTCCCAACTCCACAAGAGCATAAAACAATATTAACATTTTTATAAGTACCAATATAAAATTTAAAGCCTGCATGCTCCACTTCCTGAAGTTGTGTCAAATGCGACTTTATCAGCTCAATCTCTATTTCCATAGCTCCCATGATTCCTATTTTTCTCATATGCAACTCCCCCTCTTTAATAATTTTTTCTCATATGCTCTATCCAATCATTCTGCATTTGACTCTCGGTCATCCCAAAAATATTATTTGTACACAGTTTCTTAATGGAATAATCTTTCCATTTCTTCATCATGAGATTTTCCCCAAAAACTTATTACATGTTCAATTGTACGCTGTTTTAGTGATAAATTCTCCTTTATCCCCTTTTATTATTTTATATTACTATTATCAAGTAGCATTTTGTCTACACTCGTAATTCACAATATAAAACACCTATTCAATCCCTAAATATATAAATCCATCAATATCTCATCATCATATGCTCCATCAATATTAAAAAAATTCTTATGAACTCCAACTTTCTCAAAGCCCATCTTTTCGTAGAGTTTTATAGCCTTATGATTGCTACCTTTTACACCTAGTCCAACATTTTTTATAACCCTAGTTTCCTTAGCAAAATCTATTAATACCTTCATAACCTCAGTTCCAATTCCCATGCTCCAGTATTCTTTTTTTACTGAAATAGCTAATTCTCCATTATGGGCTATTCTCTTTCTTGGTGGAGCAGCAACTTGAGCTACACTCACTATATTGTTATCTACAATCCCTAAAACCATGAGAGCATTGTCATTTTCGCTCATGCTCCCGATATATTCCATCTCCTGCTCTACAGAAATACGGAACTCATCCTTTCCGAAAAGAAGATTATCACTTTCCCCACCAACTGTATTTAAATACTTAATCATAGCTTCTGCGTCATTTATTTCGGCTTCTCTTATAAATAATTCACTTTCATTCTTCAACTTTATTTTCTTTATAATAGTATTCATTTTCCTTACCCCATTCCTACAATTTTTCTACTATAAAGCAGTTTAAATTCTAAACCCATCTATTTTAAATCCCTCTATCTTGAAGTCATGCTATAATAAGTTTACTCAATCTAATGTTTATTTTTCTGCTATAAATAGAAGATGATTACTTGAACCTAAAAATTCGGGTTTTTCAGAGCAATAATAGTGATAATTAAGCCATGACTTATAACTCTCATCATCCATATTATTTATTTTATCTGCTAGTAGCTCACTTAATCCATCTGCAGCAATCTCTGAATTAATCCTCAATTTAGAATCTCCCAGTAACTTTCTACAATCTTCTACTGTGTGGAAAACAAATGGAAAGTCTACAACCTTAAAACTTTCATGGTTATAAGATTCACCCTTCATAAAATCAGCATCATAACACATAGTCTCGGTTGTAATAACCATATCATTAGATATAAAAGCAAAAAACATTTTACCACTCTCTTTAGAAACGCGTTTTACTTCATCTATACATCTCATCCTATCTTCAATATTTGCTAAATGATACAATGGCCCAAAGCATAATACAATATCATAACTTCCATTTTTAATTATAGGTATATCCATTGCATTACCTTGAAATACCTCAAGGAACATATCAGAAGTAATCTTTTCTTTAATTTGCATAACATGTTTTTCAACTAACTCAATTGCAGTAACTTCATAGCCTTTTCTTGTAAAATATAAACTGTATTCTCCTGTTCCAGCACCTAAATCAAGTATTTTCATACCTGACCTAAGATGCTTCTCAATCTGCCTTATGGTTGTTAAAAACTCAATCTGAGTTGCTTTAGTAGATAATCTTGAGTCTTCATTAAAAATATCATAAAGAGCCGAAACTCTATCTTCTTCTCTTTCCATCTTAGAAATATCCTCTATGTTCATATACTCACACTCCCCCCATTATCTATATGTTCCAACTTACTAATTAACAATTCTATAGTCAAAATTATCTTCTAAAATCTTATAACCAATTTTCTTATAAACTCCGTTTGAAATTGGATTATGCTTATCTACGAATAGACTACAAAACTTATTTCCTCTTTCTAGATATAGCTTACTTAAATAATGAACTACAGCTAGCCCATATCCTTTTCCTCGTCCTTCCTGACTGGAATATACTAAGCTTACAGAAACTCCATTTACTAATTGTCTTGTAGCTGCTACCATAGAAACAGGTCTTTTATTTTCATCTTCAAATATATAAATGCACTTACTCTCTAATTTTGCTTCAACTCTATCCCTAGCTTCTTCATAGGTCATATCTTCCACTAGAGCTTCTTTAACAAATTTAATATACCAATCTATCAGTGTACTTTTATCTTCCCAGTTTGCCACCCTGAAAGTCCCTTTAGGTAAAGAAAGATTTTTATTTACTTCTCTTATCTCCATAATATCCATGGCTAAACGTTCCTTAAATTCACACCCAGTTTTATATTTATAATATTCTATAAATTCATCACAAACTTTCTTATTTGCATTAATCCCCTTGATATCAATTTTATTATCTATTAAATAATTACTCAATGCCTTAACTGCTTCTAATGTCTCTTCCTTCAAATTATATATCAATAAATTATACGGACTTACATTACAGAAAATAAGACTTACTTTGCCCTCTTCATCTTCAACGCTTCCAAATAAAACATCTTCTCTAACTTCTTTATCTCTATTTGCAAAGCTATTAACCAAAATTAATTGAGTTATAGATTCCTGTTCCAAAAGTATAGCTTCATTCTCTTCTAAAAATTTATCAACAGTATCATATATCTTAATTTTCATTGTAAATCCCCCACTTTAAAATAATATATTATTTATAATATTGTTCTTAATTTTATTTATCACTTTTTTAAATATAAATCTTTTCTTTTTAATCCATTTACCTTAGCCTGTTGTATCCATCCAAAATTTCCAGACACCTTATATAAAAACCTTGGAAAATTAGCTGTAATACATAAATTCTCTGCACTATTCCCCTTTGATATATTCTCTCCAAGCTCTTTTAATGCATTTCCGAAATTCTTCTTTGGCCCATGACCTGCTGGAACATTTTCAATGCTCCCTAACATCATTCCAGCTCCAATGCAAAGTCCTTGTCCCCAAGTAAGCCCTGCTTTCTCGCACCAGTTCTCCATGATTTCCATAGCAATTTTATTCTGCTGACCTTCATAAAAACCACAGTTTATCAAAGCGTAAACTTTAATATTTGATTTTCCGATCCCCTTAAAATATCCTTCCAATTGAATAAGGCAACGTAATAGATGTGATGGTACTGAATCTACATAAAGTGGAAATGCAAATACCAACGCATCACAATTTTCTAATTGACTGATTTCACCTTCTATTAAAAAAGATTTTCTAAAAGAGTACTCAGAAATCATGGCACTATCACTGATAAATCCCTTTAAGTCCTTTAACACACTGCCCGAATTGCTATCTTTAGCCTTTGGGCTTCCATTAATAAAAGCTATTTTCATACTACTTGTACCTCCAGTTCAGTAATACTCTTTACAAAGAAAATCTCATTTACCTTACTATCGTAGTTTACCGCATTTCCCTTTATCAGCTTCTCTGCAGTTTCCTTCTCTTTTGCTGTAATATCTTCACCATAAAACCATATCTTCATATTAATCTGATTATCGTACCTTCTTCTATGGTGCATCTCTCCATTTCTTATAACAAGATTTGGATGAACATATGAAATCGCTCTATCTAAAACATTCTTTACAAATGGACTAAAACCTCCATAACAACATCTGCTAATTATTATAACCTCATTGCACTTTGAAAAGTATTCGCCCATGTCTCCATAATTATCTCTTATTACACAAGCACCAGGTGTTTTTATCCAGCATCCAAAGCACCCAATGCAGTGATTAATTGTTCCATCATCCGAAATTATCCTTGTATCCTCCAATGACTTTGGAAACAGTTTTTGAAACTCTTTTTCACTTAAATCATGTATTAATAATTTCATCTTTAAAATTCCTCTCAAAACATTATTTACCTTTTATTATATGACTCCTGAGTCTAAAATGCTAAACTTATTTTCATCACAATTTATTTCTGCCATAGCACCATAAGGAAGAGTCATCATTGGAGCTGTATGTCCAAAGTTCATATTAATCATAATAGGTAATTCAGTTAAACCCAATTCATTCCTAACCACTTTTAAAATTATCTCCTTGTATTCTTCATAATACATATTGTCATAAGGCTTTCCAAAAATAATTCCCTTAACTTTATTTAAAATTCCCTGAGAACCATAATTTCTTAACCAATACTCAAAATACTTAGGACTTGGCTTGTCCTCTGATGTTTCTAAAAATAATATAGTATCATCCCACATTTCCTTAACTGGCCATATCTCCGTTCCTTTAACCATCTCTAAAACTTCAATACATCCACCTATAAGCTGTCCTGTCACACAACCTCGCCCTTGCAATAGTTCATATCCACTATTAGGATAAATCTTTCTTTTTATATCCTTATTACACTCATCCCAGCTTAAATATTCACTAGTCCATATATTTGAAGGCTCAACTTCTCCTATTATTTTATTTTCAAATAAAACTCTATTAATCCAATGAGCAGTAAACCTAAACATCTCAACATTTTCTGCAAATTCAGCTAACACTGAGGGTCCATAAAAACTAGATATCCCAGCCTTTAAACATATCATATGCGTTATAGTAGTATCAGAATATCCCATGAAAATTTTAGGATTATTCCTTATAGTTTCAAAATTAATATAAGGTAGCATCCTAATGCTTTCCTCTCCACCTATACAGGAAAAAATAGCTTTAATAGACTTATCCTCAAAAGCCATCATAAGATCTTTTGCACGAGCCTCTGGATTATTATAAATATACTCAGTGCCCTTCAAGGTATTTGACATCTCCACTACCTGAAGTCCAAATTCCTCTTCTAACCTTTTCTTTCCTTGATTATATCTCCATAATATATCTGCATCTCCAGCACCACCCCAGGATAAGCTTACTGTAGCTATCTTATCCCCTGGTTTTAATGCTGATGGTTTAATTAAATTCATACTAAATCACCTTTACTCTTTTGCTACTTTTATCTTCCTTGAATAAAGCTCTGCCCATACTGGAAAGAATCCAGCCTTTATAGCAATATTCTGAGAATATATATTAGATTCTATTGTACTATAAAAAGGTATCTTACACCGTTTTAAAAGTTCATTTTTTAAAAGTATAACAAGATTAGTTCCAATTCCCCTTCCACGATATTCTTCTACAACATTGATTCCAATCTGCCACATGGTTTCACTATCTGAGCTTGCACCTGCCATACCAATAATTTCATCTCCGTCTAAAGCAGCCACAGCCAGCATATCTGGATGAGTTTCATCAAAGGCAAAAGCCTCATCAAATCTTTCGTCATTCTCAAACTGTAAAATTTCATCCTGCTCATACCACTTAATTTTAGTTATAGGTTCCATCTCTGTTATTTCTGCCTTAGGCAAATAGTAATGATGAATATCTGCTATTTCGTGTCCGTACTCCTTTAACTTACCATCAATGAATCTTATATTTTGAATTTGAAAAAGCCATAGTGCATCTCTATGAATCAGTTTTTCTTCAATCCAAGTCTTCATATCCACTAAATTATTGGTAAATATGGCTCTCTCCCCAAAGCACAGAATCTTTAAAGCACATCCATCACTTTCATAAACTCTTCTTCCATCCAAGAACCTACCTTCCACTAACATATTTTCTGACTGTTCCAAATCACTTGGTTTACAGCTAAAATCTAACGCCAACTGCTGCTTTGCAATATTAAAAATTTCACTTTTAGTATACATATTACCCCTCCACATTTAAGTCAAAGCTTTTATTAATTTCTTTATTATACCTTAGTAAATCTCAGTATATTTCTTAGGAAATCTTAAAATCTTTTACTTATTCATAATTAATCTTCTTGAATCTTGTGCTTGTACAACTTTAAATCCTGCATTTTTATATAGATTCAATGCTTTTTCATTACCTGTTAATGCATTTAAATTCACAGCTGTTGAACTTTGTTCTAGCCCTCTATTGGTTGTAAATTCTAATATCTTTTTACCGTAACCTTTTTTCTGATATTTAACGTTAACAAATAATAAATCTATTTCCGCATTCTTGACCATGGAAGCTCCAACCATATCATTGTTCTCAAAGAATAAATAAATATATTCTTTCTCCTTAATAATTGCTTTTCTATTAGCTTCAAGAGCTTCTTTACTAGCATTTAAATACCAATTATAAGGCTTGATATCATTTTCTTCTCTTAACACTGAAAATGCTTCACTTTCAAGTCTAATTTTATCTTCATAATACTTATCTTCATATTTTACTACTGAAATATTTGGCTCCTTAAATTTTTCTCCATCATAAGTAAATCGATATACCGAATACCAATACTCAAATCCAATTTCATTAAATAGCTGTTGCCACTCTAAATTATCTTTCACATGAAAAATTTGAATAAAATTAACTGACTTCTCTACAAATAATTTTTTCGCTTCTTCCCAAAGTTTCAACCCTACAGGCTTTATAATGTCATCACTTGTAGCTCCCATCTCTGCATAGCAATAATCTTCATCAATTATTAAATGTATAAACCCTTTAATTCCATCATCATCATATACTAGAATTTTAGATGCAGACTTTAAAGTTTCAATTTCTTCCGGCATTGCTTTATACTCTAATGTGTAAATTCTAATAATTTCATCAATATCAGATTCTTTATAATCCCTAATCATAGTTATTTCACCTCTCCTATTTAAACTGTTGAATAATGTTATAAATGAAAATCATATATTTTACTTAAATGCTGCATTAACTTATAATTATAGTTTCTTCGTAAGAAAATATTCTTTATGCCCTTTAGGACTATCCTCTAAAACTCCAAATACCTCATATCCATTCTTTTTATAAAAATCTGGTCCTTGAAAATCAAAGGTGTCTAGATGTGCTATATGACACCCTATTTTTTTAGCTTCTGCTTCAACTTTCTTTAAGAGAATTGAACCATATCCCTCACCACGATTATCCTCATTCACCCAAAGAGTATCTATATAGAGAATGTGCCACATAACTGAGTAGGCTAATATTCCTGCAACCACTATTCCTTCCGAATTTTTAATGCAGCGATTTATTTTTATAAATGCTTCTTTCTGTTCTAAAGGCTTAGATAGTTTATTATGCTCCATAAGCATTTCATCAATATAATCTGACTCTTCATCATTAGGTATTTCAATAATTAAATCTGCTTTTTTCATATTGTCCCCCTTAATTTATTACGCTATAAAAAGAAACTCATTCTCATATTCATTCGAATGAGTGCTCAAAGAGTAAGTTCGAGTATCTAAATCATAGATTTAGACTCTCACTTATACTGTGAATCCATATGAAACTACCCATGCTACCCCAATTACAACAAACATAGCAATTTGTAACGGCCTTCTCTTCTCATTAACTTCTTCCCCCTTATTTTTAGCCTTCATAAGGAAGTAGTTCATAACACAACTGGTTAATATAACCAAAATAAATCCAATTTCTACTGGACGCCTAGATATCTTATCCATACAAAACAATATATTTAATATGGTACTAGCCACAATTAATACTAATTCAACACTTAAAATTTTATTTATTAAACTCTTCATACTTACTCATCCTCTCCTAAGAAATATGCATTATCATAACTAAGCACGGATTATACTCATCCCATAACTCTGGAAAACATTCTAACTCTCTAAATCCGAGAGCTTTATAAAACTCTCTTGTCTTAGCATAATTTTCGTCTGGACTAGAATAATCTAAGGTTTTAACCTGTAAAAACTCAACATCATTTTCTTTGCAATAATCATAACAAACTTGAAACAATGCTTTTCCAATGCCCTTTCTGTGATACTTTTCATGAATTCCCATTACATATATTTCAGAGGTATATTCACTAGTCTTCTTAAGAGCAACAAAACCTACGACCTTTTCATTATCATATACCGCCCAAAATGGCATCTTGCTGCTTTCTTTCACATATTCAGCTGTAGATTCTGGAATACCAAACCATTTCGGTAATCCACATAATATCTTTGTAGAAATAGCCCTACAAAGACTTTCACTCTCTATTTTTCTAATCTCCATGATTACCCCCAAATTATCTATCAAACCATTGATCTCTTCTGAATTCTAAATAAGTATCCCCTTCTTCTAAATACTCTGGACGTGGTTTACATTCAAAGCCTAATTTCTCATATAGTGCCCACGCCTTTAAATTTTCAGGATGTGGATCAACATATACAGACTCAGCTTGGCCATCTTCAAAAGCTTTTTTTATTGCAAATCTCAAAGCCTTTGAAGCTATGCCTTTACCTCTTGAGCATGGTAATAATTTAATATCTAAAGCTGCTGATTTATGTTCATCATCAACATCGTAAAAAGTCTCTCCACAGTATCCTACACCTTCAGCATAAATAGAATAATGACATCTTTCTGGTTTTGAAATAGCCCACTTCAGCCAACCTGTAAGCTTTTCTACATTTGTGTTAAAGCCCTCTGGAAAACCAACATAAAACATTACTTCACCATCGTTCCATAGCTTCATCACATTTTCTAAGTCTTCCCTTGATGTTTCTTTTATTTTAATATCTCCACTATACAAATAATCTCCCCATTTCTACATATAATCTTTTCTTACTATTGCTAAAATAACATCATCCACAAATTCGCCCTTCATAAAGGTTCTCTGTCTAAAAATCCCCTCTCGAGTAAACTTGCATTTCTTTAAAACTCTTATTGAAGCATCATTGCCAAGTGTTACTGTAGCTTCTATCCTATTGAGATTCATAGCTTCAAATCCAAATTTAACTAAGGTGTTTACCGCTTCAGTTCCATATCCGTTATTCCATTCATCTCGTATAAATCCATAGCCAATCTCACATCTTCTGGAGTTATCATCAAAATCACCTAAGCAACAGTAGCCAATTATTTTATTATCACTCTTTCTCGCTACTCCCCAAGTAATTTCTTCTTTCTCATCAAAATCTTCATTGTAGCCATTAATTATTGAAATAGCCTTTTCCAACTTATCAATTGGATTATACCAATCATACTTTGCAACTTCAGGGTCACTGTAAATTTTAAATATGTCTTCTACATCTTCTAAATTTATTTTTCTAAACACCAATCTCTCTGATTGCAACTCTGGGAAACTCACAAAACATGACTTATTAATTATTTCCTCTTTAGCAACACCAATATTTCCCATACATATCCACTCCTATTGTTTTATATTCTTTTACCACTATTATTTATCCCCATTGCTAATACATTACACTACGGATTAAAGCCTCATTTTTCTTGCAAAATTCAAAAGCCTGTTGAATTATTTCTTTATTATTATCCCAATGTGACTTATATGCCTTAAGCTTATCTTCTAAAATTAATTCATTTTCCTTATAAATCTGAATTAACTCTGAGCTTATATACTGCTTTTTACCTTCTGTATTTAAGCTATCCATCTTCTCTTTATAAAAGGTTGGATAAAAAAGATATAGCGACTCCCTGAAAAATTCACCCTGTTCTTTCCCTTGAAATTCTAAAATAGCATCCAGCATATATTCATAACAAACATGATCTTCATCTAAATCTCTTACCATCATAACTCCAACTATATTATTCTCATCAAAAATTGCATAAGCATGTGCATTTTAAGACCTCATAGCATAGGCACGTGCCATAATACCTATTGCTGGTGCAACAAAGTTTTTTTGCTCCTCAGTAATCTTAAGCTGAGCTACTGTAAGACAATTATTTTCATCAATTTCTTGTAATGAAACCATTTATGCTCATATCTCCCTTTTAATTTTCAAAGAAATAAATATCTCCTGGCGTTCCATCCTCATATTCTGAACCTGGATATGCTTCAATAAGTATATACTTTCCCCCTGTATATTCTGATACAACTTTGTCCCAGAAATACACAGATGCTTTATTTTTCGGATGTCTTGTTAACTGCCACTTTCCATGAAACATGTCAAACACCTTCATTGCTGCAAACTTTCCTACCCCACCACAGCGATACTTACACATTACAAAGAATTCTGCCATAGTATAATCCATTTCTTCCTTTGATTCTGGATAATCATTTACCATTGCAAATCCTGCTAGATTTCCATCAACAACAATGAAAAAAGCCCATCTTTTTTCTTCCGTCCAATAATAATCTAGATAATCATATCCGTATAATCCTAGCTTATTTACATCTCTATTATTCCATTGTGAAAATTCATAATCATATTTTTCCAATAGATTTCTAAGAATTTCTTTCTCCTCCACATTTACTTTTTTAAGTTCTATATTCATTTACACACCTCATCAAATATAAAATTTTCCCTTTTAGTCAACCTGGGGCGTCATTTTTACGCCTCAGCTTGTTAATAACTTTTACATAATAAAATATAAGTATTAATTAAATACCCTATTCAAGTTTTATTTTTTGATTCCCCATTCATCCTTTAAAATAGAATAAATAGCTAAATCATAAAATTCATCATTTCGAATATTAACTTGTCTTAATGTTCCTTCATATGACATTCCACTTTTAATCATAACCTGTCCTGAGGCTCGGTTATTTGTATCATGGCATGCTGATATTCTATTCATGCCAACTGCCTCAAATAAAAATTCTATAACTTTCTTAAGTGCTTCCGTCGTTATTCCCCTATTCCAATACTTACTGGATATGCAATAGCCTATTTCACAACCCATATGTTTATCCTCTAATTTAACAACAGATATCCCGCCAATAACCTGTCCAATTTCCTTTAACTCTATAACCCAGTTATAAACACTGCTATCTTCATATTCCGATATCCACCTTTCAATAATTTCTTCTGAATCACTTACAGTATTATGTTTTTGCCATGATAAGAATCTAGTTACCTTATCATCACTTGCCCAATTTTTAAACATGTTTTCTGAATCACTATGTTTAAATTTTCTTAGTATAAGTCTGTCAGTATCTAATGTCCTAGTTCCTATATGATTCAACATTTTCATTACTTCTCCTCCATCAAACTGTGTTCAACCCTTAACTCATATAATGCCATTGCTCCACCATTATCAAAGTCTAACCTTTTTACAATTTCAAATCCAAAGAAACCTTGTCCTTATTTTCCGAATACCATCTTGGTATCAACAATTTAAAGTTATCATATTCCTGAAAAATTCTTCTGCAAATTCCAGTCATATTAGTAATATCTTCTTCACCAAATTTCACTGCCCATTCTATGGAATAAAGTGCTGCGTGAGCTACATAGACAGCTTGAACCCTCCAAAAATCTAAGTGTGGTTCGCCATCAAAATATCCATGTAATTGCCCTATTGAAAATGGAATGCTGACATCAACACCAAAGCTTTGCACCTTATAAAACTCTTCGTAAGGGTCTCCACATTCCCACCGATTAAAATCAATTACTCCCACCATTTTTTTCGGAGTATAAATTAAATTGCCAACATGAAAATCACCATGCTTATAAACTGATTTTCCTTGACACATAAGATTAATATTTTCCTTCACATAATTAATTGCAATTTCATCATTAGCAATTCTATATTTAGAATTCTCATATTGCTGAAGCTGACGTAGTTTCTTACTGATTTTACTTACTTTCGGTACATCATTCTGCTCTACTTCTATACCATGAATAGCCTTTAGGATTTTGCCGGCTTTTATACCAAGGTCATATTGCTCCTGACTAGAAAGACTACTTAAAATCTTTTCCATCGGTTCTCCATCAACCCAACTTAATAGCATATAAACATTCTTTCCGTTATTGCACAGTCCTATATCTATTGCCCTAGACATTTTAAAATCTAAGCTGTTAATTTTTTGAATGACATAAAATTCCTTATGCTTATTGTTATAGTTCTCAAAGCTACTTATTCTCAATAAAAACTTTGCATTATTTTTATCTTCAATATAATATTTTTTATCATTAGACCAGCCATAGTTTATTTTTTCAATTTTTACCCAGGAATTATATTGTGGAATATCCTTAAAAAGCTCTACGTCCATACTACTTTGCCTCCATTTTGAATAATATACTTGTTAATAATCTAATTTTTCTGTCAATTAAAATTAAGCACATGCTGTTTTATTATGATATCTTTAAACCCACCGGTATATGACCATTATCTAATGTTTAGTAAATTGAATACACATAATATTCCTTATCAAAATGATATCCTAATTTCTCAGCAAGTGCTACAGACTTTAAATTTGCAGCATCCCACTTAGGATATATATCTTTATCTAAGCAGTCTAATATCACCTTGGATGCACAAGCCAACGCTAATCCTCTTTGTCTAAATTCTTTTTTTGTTCCTATGGTAATGTCAATATTGCCTTTGCAGTAAGCGTATGAAGATGCTCCTGAAATTATCTGATCCTCATGGATAATTATATATCCAATTCCATTACTCAAAAATTCTTCTAATGATGAAAAATTTGAACAGCAATCTGACATAAATGGATCCTGTAACACCTTATTATAATTTGTCTCATCTATTTTCACTATGGAAAACTCATTTTCAACAACGTTAATATAGTTCTTAAGTTTATTCCTTTCAAATACATCTAATTCCTTTTTTATTGAGTATCTCAGATATTTTTTATGATTATTTGAAAAGTATTTTTCAATGAATAAATTCCAATAATTATTATATGGAACAATGATTTTCCCCTTAGACTGCTCAAGTAATTGCTTTATATGACCTTCATACTCTCCTTCTTCATTGCTTCCTAATAAAAAGCAAAAATCTGCAATCAAAACCATTGCAATTGATGGATTCTTTTTATTATCAGCCCATGCCTGTCCCATCATCTTGCCTTCAACACATGCCCAAAGTTCAACATCTAACTTTCCATTAATCAATGGGATAAGACAAGTCATTTTCTTTTTTAATAACTCTATCACAAAATCTCCCCCTAAAATAAACCACAAAATTTCTTATGCTCTGATTATTCAACACTTTATAATAACCTCATTTATTTATGGTACGGTTCGCTAAAATTAATTCCTAATTATTAAGCTCATTCATCAATTTTTATTTGCTTATCTAACGTCTTTTCGTAACCCATTCACACGAATATTATCTAACTCATCTGCTGTCAATACGTGATTTTGATACAACTTTAAATATTCCTTTGAAACATCACTATCAAAAATCAATATATCATCAGAATTAATAGTTACATCTACACCTGCCCTATATAGCTTTTTAATTGGATGTTCATTTAAGGACACTACTCGTCCAAGTTTTAAGTTACTTGTAGGTGTTATATTCAACCGTATTTTATTATCTAATAAATATTTTATAACTTCATCTGAATACACCGCAGAAATTCCATGTTGGATTTCATCTAGCTCTAATATTTCAATACCTGACCTTATATCATCTGCACTTCCCCACTCACCAATATGAGCTTTCACTTTAAGCCCATTCTCTTTTGCCTTCCTATAAATAGGTGCAAAATTTTCTATTGGTTGTGCAAATTCATCTCCATATAAATCGATAGAATAAAATTCTTTTCTACCCCAAAATCTTTCTAAACATTCTAGTAGATACTTAATATGACAATGTCTAGAAAGTCCTATCTGCAAACGCAATTCAGTTTCCGGTGCAAATCTTTTATTTGATTCAACAAAGGTATCAATAAGATTTTCAATATCATTCTGAAAAAACTCTCCTAATCCCCAAACATCTTCTCCAATTTCAATTATTTTAATTCCATCTATATTTGCTTGAACAAACGTAGCATCAATTAAAGTTTTTCTCATTTCGCTACTATTGAATTTTTCACCTATATATGTGTTATTCCATTTATGCATATCATCCATGGATGATAATATGCCCTCAAAATATGATATTTCTATACCTGTAATATCCCTGATATATTCTCTATTACCACCAAGTACAAAATGATTATGCAAATCAGATTTTGGAATGTTACGTAAAGATTTAATATCCTCTTTTTCAAGTGATTCTATAAATTGTTTTGAAAAGTTATCCTTCATAAGTATCACACACCTTTTATTTGTTACGTAACTGTTGGTAAAATCATCTCTGTTGTTTCTACACCTGATAGAAAACTCATTTTATGATATAGCATTTCTGCGTCATTACCTAACGTTACAAATAGCCTAAGCACAGGATATTGTTCTTTTAATACGGTTAATGCACTTTTTAGCATATTTGTAGCTAACCCCTTTTTTTGAAAGGATGGTTTTACTGCTATATCATATACAAGTGGCCATTCTTCCCAAATAGATATTAGACATGCACCAATAAGTTGATTAGTCTTCCTATCATAAATTAGTGTAGATGCCTTATTTACTAAGCTATTTTCTAGATTTTCATTAAAATAATATCGTATTGAATTATTCTGTTGTTTAAAACTCAATTTATCTTGGATTTCAATTCCGGTGCCAAAAGCTTCTACAAAAAGTTCACTTATTTCATCTATGTGCTCTTTTCTTGCTGAAACAATTTTATATTCATCACTCCAAATTGCTTCAAACTCTTCAGTAGGTCTAATCATACACCTTCTGGATTCTCCCATTTTAAAACCAGCCCTTTGATAATACTTAATTTTATCTGGCTTAACACAACCCACAATAATTGATTTGCTTTTATCTGACCAACATAATAATATTTTTTTTAACTTAGCAATTATCGTATCATATTCATTATTATATGGTGGTTCTAACATTAAGCAATTCATGTAATTAGGTTCTAGCAAAACACCGCCAATTCTACAGCCATTTTTCTTAATCCAATAACAAATATCATCGTCTTCTATAATTGAACAAGAAACATCAAAACTCTGTCTAAACCAAATATTAGTATCAAATATTTCATATACTGCAAAATATATAGAGAAGTCCTTTCCGCTTACTTTTTCAATAGTATAACCATCAAATAAGTCATATTCTGCAATATCTTTTGACCATTTTTCATCCATCAAATCATCTCCTTTTCATAACCTACCTTCATAAACCATGTCAATCTGAACTTCATCTACACTTGGAGTAAATCCAATATCTTGATAAAGCTGCTTAGCATTCATATTACATTCATCAGCCATTAAAAAAGCTCTTTTAGCTCCATGTTCAATTCCATAACTTAAAGCTTGTTCTAATAATTTTCTTCCAATACCCTGCCCTTGCTCCTCTGGTCTTACTGCTATTTCCCTTATCCATAGTATCGGTCCATTCTTTCTTTCATGACCATATATAGCAACACATACAATACCATTGACTTCATTATTTTCACGACTAGCTAAAATAGTAGAATCTGTTGCATTTGATAACCCATCTTCAGTACCATTCATCCATGACTCAACCCATTCTGGACTTTCCCCATGAAAGCCACGGCTTTGTCCTTGACACGACCTAGTTACTTTTGATGCTGCACATATCTCACTTTCATTTAATACTGAATATGAACAAACCTGAAAGTTTGATTTTTGTATGTCTTCAATCCAATACTCTCTGTACACCGCATACTCTTTAAATCCTGCTTTTATAAATCTCTCCTTCCACTCCTCTGGAATGAAAGTTACCAATACCGACTCACTTTCACTTTGTACAATTTCAGTTATATCTGGCCAGTTATTGGCAGCCCAGTGAAACTCTTTAATTTCATATTCTTTGTTATATCCAATTGCAATTATCACATTTTCAGTATTAATTGCTATTTCGTAATTTTCAACCTGCTCATAACCATAGTATTCTAGCGAGTTAAACTTAAAGTTTTTCAATTTATTTTTTACGTCTTTAAATTCTAACTGTTGCATATCTTATCTCCCCTTAATGTAGAGCGTATTAATATTAATGAATCATACTCATCTATCTCCATATACCTACTTTCTATATTTTCTATAATAGTAGTAGCTATCACTTTCCATGTTGGGTTGCTTATGACTCATAGGTGTTCTTTTTTCAAACAATTCAAATCCTGCTTTTTCAGCTACTTTGCATGATTCTTTATTTGCACAATCTATTGTTAATATTAAATATGGAATATCAGATACCCTAAAACACCACTCTAGCAATAAAGTTAAAGCTTCCGTGGCGTACCCATTTCCTTGATATTCTTCATCTATAAAATACGCCATTTCTACTTCATTCAATGTATCTTCAATCCCCATACCAACCATACCAATTAATTTATTTGTGTCTGCTAAAGCCACTGCATATCTTTTATTTTCGTATACATCCTCTAAATCTTTTTTACTTTGATGCCACTGAATATACCCCTCAAAACTTTCTGGATATGGATTATATTCAGACCAATCCCTCATAAACCTAACGACATTCTTCTGCCATACAATTTTGTGTAAATTCTCTTTATCTTCTATTTCTAAATCACGAATTATTATTCGCTCTGTTTTTAATAACATATTTCCCTCCCGGTATATTCTCTTAAACTGATGACTTATTTATCAATCTCCTACGTATTCATCTACTTAACTGCTCTTGTGGCATAAAAGGTTGGAACATTAAACTCATGAAGTCTGCCTGCACCATTTGTATCCTGATATATCTCTGTAAGGATGAACCCAGCCTTTAATTGTCCTCCAATCTGCTCTTCAATTGTATGGGAAAATTGAAGTCCCCAGTCATTTTTAATGGAGTCTTCATAAAGCTTCTTGTCCTTTAATGGATTAAATGGCAGCTTTTGAACTACAGTTGTTTCATCCTCATCAAATAAATAATTGAACCCGTTATCTAAACCTGATAATAAAATTCCACCTTTTTTAAGAACTCTATAGCATTCCTTCCAAATTGACAGTACATCCTCTACATAGCAGTTTGAAACAGGATGAAAAATCAAGTCAAAGGATTCATCATCAAAGGGCAATGGCTTTGTCATATCTGCTCTGACAGTCTTTATTTCATATCCTTCTCTCTCCGCTACCTGCTTTTCACTTAGAAGCTGCAGCTCTGAATAATCAAGAACTGTACAATCAGCTCCTAATGCAGTAAATATTGGCATCTGCTGTCCTCCACCTGATGCTAATCCCAAAACTTTAGTCTCCTTCATCTCACAGAACCATTCCTTTGGCACTGGCTTTGTAGGTGTTAACAGTACAAACCAATCATTATTTTTAGCTTTTTCATATATCTCATGACTGATAGGCTGTCCCCATTCCCATCCTTCCTCTATCCATTTATCAATAAAATTTGAGTTTACCTCCGTATATTTCTTCTCCATCTAAATCTCCTTCCTAAGCTCATTAAAATTAGCCAACCTCTAAATAGGATTTATATTCATTATTTAATTCTTGAAAATCATCTTCTCCCATATAAAAAGTTAATTCTTCTTCTAAAAAATACCTGTCTACACCTTTAAATATCCCCTCTTTGCAATCATCAAGTCCCAAAGTTTTAATTGTTTCTATTGCAAATTCTCTAAATTCAAACTCGATGTCTGTAATGATATTTTTATCATGCTTCTGAAACTTAAATTGCTTTTTTAACTATTAAATAGTTGTATATAACCATTAAAACCATCTATAACTTCAACTTTTTCTTCATAAGCTATATTTTGCTTTTTATAAAATCCCTTCCAAAAGCTTATTGCTAATTTATTATCTTCTAACTGTGCAATTTTATATTTTCCAGTATACATTTCAAATAATTTTTTTACAGCAATAGTTGCTACACCTTTTCCTCTGAAAGATTTTAAAATAAAAATTTCATGAATGCTATATTCAGCATCTTTGGGAACATATTTTCCACTATTTAAAAGAACAAAACCTGCAATTTCATCATTACAGTATATTAAAAATGGATTTGACACCTTCTCTTTTAATTGTTTATTTTGGGTATAATTAAAATTCTTTAACTTTATAAAGAAAATACCCTTACCATCTTCTTTATATCTAAACTTTTTAACCAAACAAACGCTCGGCAAATTTCTTTTATCAACTTCATATATATAATCTTCAAATCGCTCCATGGAATTCAGTTTCAGGTTGTTCCATGATACTTTGACGATACTTTAAATCTTCAATCTTGGAATAAATAAAGTTAATAAATTACTCATTTTAAACCATTCATCTGAACGATTATTCCAATCATCAATTATTTTATTTTGTTTAAACATAACTTCACCTCCCAAAATGCAAATAACTCTAATTTAAGAATGTACCTTTATAATATCTAATTCATCCATATATCCCTGAGACTCCCTCGTTTTTCTCAAAGAAACATTCCAATAGCTGATTCAACTTCTTCATGAAATTTATAACCAACACTATTGTACATATCCATAGCTCTTGTATTGGAACTCCAAACTTCTAGTCTTGATTCTTTAATATTTAACCTCCTTAGATTATTTATGGCAGCAAGCATTAGATTCTTACCAATTCCTAGTCTTCTATAATCCTTAGAAACAAACATATCATCTATCCATCCATATTGGCTGTTATCTTCATTTTCTTTCATAATAACCATAACATTTCCAACAATTTCACCTTTATGTTTAGCCGCAATGCTGAAGTACTTATTTTCACTTTTTATTTTCTTTAAATCATCAACAGAATAACCTGATGCAAATATCTCACCTTGTTTTTTAACTAACTCTATAATTTCTTCATCATCTGAAAGTTCTAGGTTTACAAATTCTACTTCTTTTATTTGGGTGGTCTCAACCTTCTCTTCACCTATATCAAGCTTTAAAATATGCATACCTTCATCATGCTTAAAGCCTTCTTTTGAAGAATAATATTGAATATTTTCTTTGTTATCTGAAAAACAACAATGATAAAACTTTACTTCAAGATTTTTATTTTGTTCTTTCTCTTTCTTAGCGATAATCTTACCACGATTAATTAATTCATAGAGTAGTTGATCTTTAAGTTCAATTTTGTCGGCTATATCTTTAACTGAGATATCTATATAAATGTTTAATCTAGGCTGATCAAATATTTCAGATGACATAAAAGGTGAAATAACAGCTTCACCAACTAAATTTTTGCTTGCATCATAAGCTTCCAACATATTTTTTCGCATACTGTTTTTAATAATGTATTGCATAGTTTTCCCCCTAATTTAATTCACTTTTTAAATAACTATCTTTTGTTAGTCCAAAGTATATTTCATCATGATATCTACCATCAGTATAAACATTCTGTTTCAAAATCCCCTCTTGCTCACACCCCAGTTTCCTATGCATATTAATAGATGCTTCATTTCCTTCTAAGACACTTGCAGAATACTTATTTAATCTCTTCTCCATGAATCCATATTTTAAAAGTATCTTCATGGCACTTGTCCCATAGCCTTTACCCTGATATTCTTTTGCAATTCTGATTCCCATACCAAAAGTTCCATTCTTATCATCGTCTAATAATATATTTATCCTTCCAACATGTATACCATCTAATGTTTCTATAGCAAAGATTGTCCTACAATGATTCTCCTTAAAATTTGCCACTCTACTAGAATATTCTTTTGAACCCGAAACTGTTGGCGGAAAATCAACATTATGATCTCCTAATCTCCCTGCTGAACTATCAAAACTATTATAATAATCCCACTCCCAATCATCTTCGCTCCAAGCTCTCAATCTAACTAAATCATTTTGCCAATAAGGATTGTCATATACTATTTCTCTCATAATAATCTCCCTCCCTTCTCTTACAATATAAAT
>DALZNT010000010.1:0-53744 GCA_032005505.1 Clostridium sp.
TCTTAAACTCAAAATATATTCTACAATTTAAATGATTAATATCTAGTTCTAGTGCTTTTCCAAAGGCTTCTTTGCACCTTTCATCATTACCTAAACCTAAGTTTCCTAATCCTATTAGATATTGGCAGTGAGCCTTGTTTCTTCTATTCCAATCTTCATTAAAGATAAGGAAATCTGGTAGTGATACTGCAAAATACTCTATCTTTACATTATCAAAAATATGTCTTTCACCATAATCTATTAGTTTGTAGAAGCGTGAATTAGCTTCAACTTGTTTTCCAAGTTTTAATTTTGCTAGTCCCTGATATAAAATCATGTCTGCTGGCTGGTCATTATAGTACATCATTCCTGCAGGCTCATCTGTTCCTACAGTTGCTATTTCAAAACAGTTCTTAGCTTCTTCTAACTTCCCTAACCCTTCATGAGCACAACCTAGGTAGTAGTAAATATGATTGTCCTTAGTTCCTTCAAGTTTACCTTCTCCTAGATTTTCTGGATATACTAAAGCTTCATTTAATATATCTATAGCTTTCTTATAGGTTTCCTCTGCTAAAGCTTTCTTTGCTATCTGAACTAAAGCAGTGGTATATTGAGTAGTAACCTTACCTTCTCCACCTTCCCATGGATGGAACTGTCTGCTCATAATTAATTCATAAGCTTTTTCATATTCGCCAACTAAATTCTTTAAGGTTATATATTCGATGAACATATCATCTCTCATTTTTACTGTTTCATAATTCTCTTCACAATATGCAATTCGCTCTTCTGGAGTTCTGCCAAGTTTCTTATATAACTGGTCTAACTCTAAGAATACTCTTGCATCATTCTTATCTAATTCAAAGGCTTTTTCTAAGGATACCCTCGCTTCATCAACCCTATCAAATTTATTAAAGTATACAAGGGCTAAGTTACGTAAAACTGTTGGGAAATGCCCATCAAGGTCTGCTGATTTCTCCCAAAGGTCCTTAGATGTTTCATATTGCTTTTTATCGTAATATAAGTTTCCTAAGTAATAATACGCCTTTGAGCCTTGTGGATTAATGTTAATAGCATACTGCAATACTAATATATCCTCTAACTTGTTAGGGAAGCAACGTACAGGACAAGCTTCTTCTCCAGCTTCTACAGCTAACAATGCTTCTTCACCTTTATTTAATTTACCATAGTAATATCCTTCATAGTATTTCAGCATTGGTTTTATATCAGTACATAACTTTAGAATTTTTATAGCTTCTTCATAGCCACCTGCTTCTCCATAATCTCTTGCAATTTGAAGGTAGTTTTCATGGAAGTTTCTCATTAATCCATTCAGATTATTTAATAACTCTTCATTATCTGCCTCACCCTTTAAAAGAACCTTCTCAAAAGCTGACATATAATCAAATGGATCTATAGAAAGACTCTCCTCTATGAATTTAACCGCTTCTTCTACTTTGCCAAGCTTACGTAGAATCATGGCCTTTAAGCCTCTTGCTTTTATATTGTGACTATTTTTTATAAGTCCCTTATTTACAAAGCCTAATGCTTCTTCAAATTCTCCATTTTTAGCTGAAATTGCAGCTAAGTAATAGAAAGACATTTCCTGCTGTTCATTAGTCCAAGTTGCCTTATAGAATACATCAAAAGCTTCCTTGTCTTCACCTTGGAATAAAAGGGTTAAGCCTAAATTATAATACGCCTCACTATTATAAGGATTTGGATTCTTAGCGGTTAATCTTTCTAAAGCTTTTCTAAAATACTTTTCACTCTCTTTAAAGAGTCCACGTCTTAAAAGAAGCTTTCCATAAGCATTATTTATACGAATATCTCCAGCATCTCTACTTAAACCTTCTATATAATACTCATCTGGGTCATAGGTCGCATGACGATACTGCTCTATATGTAGACCAGTTAAATATAATTCCTCATTAGTCATGATTTCCTTAGGCTCTTTAGCCGCTTCTGCTGGTTTTGGAATCTCCTCAATTTTAGGTTCTTGTGGCTCATAGGATATAAGTTCTTTTCCATTAGCATCTAAAACAAATACCTTTAAGTCACTTGCTTTTTCAACTTCGACCTTAACTGTGTTTTCATATATATCCACTGGAGAAATCTTTGTGATATCCTCCAAAATAAGTTGCCCCTTATTTTTTAATATAATTTTAGCATCCTTATATTCACTAGTCGCATATACACAAATGTATACTCCTCCATCTTTTACTTCTAGGTTAACTGCTGCATTTATACTAGCATTTTTTACAGCTCCAACAGCTTTATATGGCATAAAGTATTGAGTAAAAGTCTTCTCCTCAAAAGGCTTTAGCCAAGTAAAATCTGGCTGATTATCAGTATAAACCCCTGTCATAAGCTCTATATATGGACCATCTTCATCAGTTAAGTTTCTATCCCATGCTTTCCCAAAGTCTCCACAACCCCATGTCCATTGCTTTTTACCTGGAGATATGTGATGATCTGCAACGTGAAGAATTCCTGCTCTTAGATTATGGTCATATCCTCCAACAAAGTTATAATCAGATTTCTCTGCCATATAAGAAGTTGGCACTGGTATGTTTTTATATCTAGAGATATCTACTCCAGCGCTATAATCCTTCTTATAATAAACTCCTGTAGCTATAGGGAATCTAGATACATCTCTTTTACCATGGTCCATAACAGCATGTACATCTGGTGGGAAAATTGATTGAGTATAATCATTTACTGCTACTGCTGGGTTAGCCCACCAAAGGAAAGTTTGCTCCATAGCAGTTCTATTGTATAACTGCCCTTTAATTTCTATATATGCTTTATCTGGATACAAAGTAAAGGCTGCTATACCTTTAGTTCCATACATTTGGTCTACATCATTAATTAAAACAGTCACACTTCCATCTTCATTTTCTCTTATGATGTGATCTACTGGCATAAAGGTTGTTGGTCTATGGTGTTGTGGCCAGTTAAATTCTATTCCTCCTGAAATCCATGGTCCTGTAAGTCCTACTAGCGCAGGCTTAATAACATGATTGTAGTATACAAAATCATAATCATTAGTCTTATCATAAGCTCTTTGGATTCTTCCACCAAGCTCCGGTAAAATCATTACCTTAATATATTTGTTTTCTAAATAAACCGCTTTATATTCCTTATCTACTTTCTCATCATAAATTTTCTCAACTACAGGATATGGATACACCCTGCCTGAACTTCCTTGATATACTCTTCTCTCCGAAAATATAGGATTCTTATCTGCCTCTCCAATTTCGTATGTAGGTATAATAACTTTTTCTTCCCATGCTTTTACATCATGAACTATTGACTTCATACTGCGACCCCCTATTTAAAAAAATTGCAATTATTATTTATTTTTCATGTTCTAATTTTTATATTTATAAAGCATATTTCTATGCTATACATACATTTTAATTGAATTGTTTTCTTTATTCATTAAATTATATTGCTATAGCATTTATAAAAATTGCTCTCCATTATTGAATTTCTATTCCATATATTTTATAATTAGGATACAAATATAAAAGGAGTGAATTTTATGAACCCTTTAGATACAGGAACTTTTGATAACTCTGAATTATTTTTTCATACCGTTAGTACTCTAGGTAGAAATATGTTTTTTTATGCTCTCTGCACTGGTCATTACTACTGTAATTCAAAATATATAGTCTCTAGAAAAAGCTACGATAGCTTTCTTATTTTGTATATAAAGAAGGGGACAGGCTTTGTATCAACTTGTAATACCTCCTCCTCATTTACTGAAGGTCAGGTCATTTTAATAGATTGCTATGAACCTCACAGTTATAGATCTAGTGGAAATTTAGAATTCTATTGGCTTCACTTTGATGGAGTTTCTTCTAGAGAATATTTTAATGCTATTACAAGTAATTATGGCAATATAATTACACTAAAGGATGAAGTCTATTTTGAAAAATACATAAAAAAAATATTAGAAAATTATAGCGACAAACAATCCATTAATGAGGCTCTTGTCTCAAAATACATAACTAATTTATTAACTGAATTAATAACTGCTAATAATAGCATTGAGTCATCAAATGACCATTCAGATGTAATAGATGAAGCTATATCATACATAACAAGTAATTTAAATAAATCCTTAACCTTAAATGAAATTTCTAGTAGTGTATCAATAAGCCCTTTTTACTTTACTCGACTTTTTAAAAAAGAAACAGGCTATACACCACACGAATATATAATTATCACAAGAATAAACTCAGCTAAATTTTATCTTAAATCCACTCCTCTTCCGGTAAAAGAAATCTGCTTCAACTGTGGATTTTCTAGTGAAAGCAGCTTCTGCACCTGCTTTAAAAAGGTAGTTGGAATGACGCCCTCTGAATTTAGGGAGAAAATTTAGCTAAAAAGAGGCTACTCCAATTTAGGAGTAACCTCTTTATTTAACTAATTAGCTGCTTTTCCCATAACTTCTTTGTAGTTTTCTGGAGTACAAACTGTTGCTGGAACTGCTGTTGATTCTGGCATTTCTGTTCCATTGTTAATATAGTTAATTAACATTTCTGCAGATGCTCCTCCGATAGAGTCAGCTGAGAAGTAGCACGCAGCTTTCATAGCTACGTCATCAGATTTTTTCCACTCATCTTTTGCAAGATAAGCTCCAAGACCTATTACACAAGAGTCTTTATCAAGACCAGCAGTTTCTAATGCACGAACCCCGCCTATTGCGCTTTCTTCGTTTGCAGCCATTACTAACCATTTCTTTATTTGTGGGTTAGCTGTTATTACTGCAGATGCTGCATTGTAGCCTTTATCTGTAGTTCCATCAGTGTCACCTTTAAGTATTCTTTTATATCCAGGTACTAGTTCTAAAAATTTATCTTCCATTCCTTCTGTTCTTGGTACACAACTTGAAACTGTATCCATTGTTAATAAAAGAACTCCAGTTTCTTCATCTTCTACTAATTTGTTGTCTTTAGCATAGTTAGCCATCCACTCTCCATTAGCTTCACCAATTTTATAACCATCGATTCCAACCCATGGTGCTAATTTCTTTCCATCTTTTTCAAGTGCATCATCTACTGCAACTATTGGAAGATCAGCTTCTTTACATTTGTCTACAATTGCTTGAGACATTGTTTGGTCTGGTATACAAAGTAAGATACCTGCTGCATTGTTTGCAATAGCATTATCTACAGCTTTTAAACATTGCTCTGGATTCATTTGTACGTCAACGTATACAAATTCTGCACCCATTTCTTCACATTTAGCTTTTGCAGCAGCACCTTCATCAATAAACCATGTTTGGTCTCCAGCTTTGTAGATACCATAAATTACAGGCTTATCCCCTTTTGACTTTTCTGCATTTTCAGTGTTTTTTGAGTTTGCCTCATCTTTTCCTTTGTCATCAGTACCTGATGAACATCCTACCATTAAACCTACAGATAGGGTTAATGATAATATTAAAGTTAATATTTTTTTCATGACTTTTACCCCCTACTTTTTTATTATTAACTAGCTATGATAAACATAGCTAGTTATAAACGAAATTTTAAAGATTTTTCATACTATCAGCTATCATTCTCTTCTCTCTGTTAGATTTTCTTACGTAGTCTATAGCTAAAGCTATTAATAGAAGAGCTCCTCTAGCTACAAACTGCCAGAATGAAGGAACCTGAACCATTGTAAGTCCTGTATTAAAGGCTTGTATTAAAAGTACACCAAGGATAGTTCCTCCTAGGTTACCTACACCACCACTGAAGGAAACTCCTCCAAGAATAACTGCTGTAATAGCATCAAACTCAAGGTTTACACAAGCTGCTGGCTGTCCTGAATTCATACGAGCTGCAAGAACTACACCACCAAGAGCACAAAGAGCCCCCATCATCATGTAAGAAATTAATACTATTCTCTTAGGATTTAATCCAGCCAATCTCGCTGCATCTTTGTTTCCACCAATAGCATATATACTACGTCCAAATTTAGTTTTAGCTAATATAATACCAAATACTATATAGGCAACTATAAGAATCCAAACTGTATATGGAATATTTAAGAATCTACCTTTTCCTATATTTATAAATGTTTCATTTGTAATAAAAACAGCTTTACCATCACAAAGTATATATGCAAAACCTCTGAAAATAGCTTGTGTTACAAGGGTTGCGATAAATGGCTCTAACTTAATATTATTTACCATCCATGCATTAAACGCACCAACTAAAGCTGCAATAACCATTGTAATTATAAGAGTTGGCCAGAAACCAATTCCCATATTAGATACAAGAAGTGCTGCAACAACACCTGAGAAAGCAGCCAATGAACCTGCAGATAAGTCATTCAATCCTGCAATAATTAAGTATGTATGTCCTATAGCTACAAGTCCTGTCAATGAAGCTGCTGTTAATACATTTATTAAGTTTGTAGTACTTAAAAAGTTTTTGTTTAAGCTAGTGAATACTGCAGTAACACCAATCAAAGCCACAAATAATACAATTATACTTCCATTAATATGGATGCCATGCTTCTTTTCACTATTTACTACAATTTCTTTTCCAGTAACTAAGTTTTTTTCACTACTCATTTTTATCTCCCCCAATCATTGCTAAGCTTAATAGTTTTTCTTCTGTTGCATCTTCCCTTGATACAATCCCTGCAATTTCTCTAGACTTCATTACAATAATTCTATCTGATAAACCCATTACTTCTGGCAATTCGGAAGAAATCAATATAACTCCAAGACCTTTCTTTGCAAATTCACAAATCATATTATAGAATTCTGATTTAGCTCCAATATCAATTCCCTTAGTAGGCTCGTCCAAAATTAGAACCTTAGGATTTGTTGACATCCATCTAGCTACTATAGCCTTTTGCTGATTACCACCACTTAGCTCTATGATTTTCTTTTCACCATTTGGAGTTTTAATTTTGAAATCTTTTATTCCCTTCTCTATCATTTCTTGTTCTTTACGTTTATTTATAAATCCAAATTTATTAGAGCTTTTATCAATAGAACCTATGGTAATATTATATCCAACTCCAAAATTTGAAAGTATTCCTTGAGTTTTTCTATCCTCAGGTACTAACACAATACCATTATTTAAAGCTTCTTTTGGAGAATGATTTTTTATAGATTTTCCATCTAAATAAATTTCTCCACTTAGTACCTTATCCGCACCAATAATCCCTCTTACAGTCTCAGTTCTTCCTGCTCCCACAAGTCCAGAGAATCCAAGAACTTCACCTTTTCTTAAAGTGAAAGATACCTCCTTAACATAATCTGTTTTAAGATTCTTCACCTCTAGCAGTATCTCTCCAATTTCCTTACTTCTATCAAGACTTTCATAAACATCACCAAGATTTCTTCCAACCATCATATGAATCATGTCATCTTCAGTAATATCATGTGTTCCATATGTACCCATATACTTTCCATCCTTAAAGATAGCTACCTTATCTGTAATATCTTGAATCTCCTTCATTCTATGAGATACATATATAATCATCTTGCCTTCTGATTTTAGTTTTCTTATTATTTTAAATAAACTATCAATTTCAGCATCACTTAAGCTAGCAGTAGGCTCATCAAATGCAATAAGCTTTAGATTTTCTCTACTATAGGCCTTCATAATCTCAACCATCTGCTGATAAGCTATACTTAAATCCTTTACAAGATCCGTAGGTTTCATGTCTAGGCCAAAGTCATTTATAATTTCTTGAGTTCTTTTATTAGCTTCCTTCATATTTATATATCCGAAGAGCCCTGATGGTAATCTTCCTAAAAAAATGTTTTCTGCTACAGATAAATCCATAAGAATTTGTCTCTCTTGATAAATAACACTAATACCAGCCTCAATAGCCTCACTAGGTTGATTGAAATGCTTTTCTTTACCATTAATCAAATACTTTCCAGATGTAGGCTGATAATCACCATTTAATATTTTTAGCAACGTAGACTTTCCAGCTCCGTTCTCTCCTATAAACGCAAGAACTTCACCACTGCTAACTTCAAAACATATATCCTCAAGAGCCTTTACTCCAGGAAAATACTTAGTAATATTTTTGAACTCAACTATGTCATTCATAAAGCACCTCCATGATTTTTCTTTTTAATAACTACAACAATATATTTAAATATAGCATAACAATGACATGTAAATTATTTTCGAATATTTCAATTAAATGTATATCTTATATCATATTTATCTTTTCAAAAGCACTCTTCCACTGGATGGAACTATTTACTTATTTATGTGGATTTCTCGGAACCACATACGCTTTATATCTATTAAAAAAATATTAGATTATCCATAAAATCAATAGTACTTTCCAACTCAACTAGATAATTTTTAAAGTTATTCCTCAATTTTTGTCTAATAAATACAATATCATATTTAAATTATAGTACAGCATTAATACCTATTCATTATCGAATATTGCCGGTTTATTTTTAAATATTGCTCTATTCAATATATTTGAACTTATTTTTAAAAATAGTTGTAGTATATAAATGAAGACTTTACAATCTACAAGGAGGAAATTGTATATGAATATTTCTAATAAGTTAATAAAAAGGCACACACATTCTGATATATATGAATACACCTTGTCTAATAAACGTGATTTATGCTGTTCTATATCTAATTACGGCGCAACTATTTTATCTATAAGTTTATTAGATTCTAAAAACCAACTAAGAAATCTTGCTCTAGGATTTAAAGATTTCACAACATATCTTAACAATTCTCTCTATGCAGGAGCCACATTAGGACCAAATGCTGGGCGCTTAGGAAATGCACTTTTGTCTATCAATAATAAGGTTTATACACTGTCTAAAAATGATAAAAAAAACAATCTCCATGGAGGCTTTAATAATGCTTCTTTCAAATTATGGACCTACGAAGACTCAGAAATTCTTGATAGCTCTGTATCTGTAACCTTTTCCTTAACCCTACCCCATACCTTAGATGGCTTTCCAGGGAATCGAATATTATTGGCTACCTTTACTCTTACTGATGATAACGAATTAAAGCTTCACTATGAATCCACAAGTGATATGGATACCTATATAAACATATCCAACCATTGCTATTTCAACCTTTCTGGAGATTTTAATTCATCAGCTCTAGAACAAAAGCTGACAATATCAGCCTCTAAATATTTATCTAATAATGAAAATCATATTCCAACGGAACTCTCCTCAGTTGATGACAGTCCCTTTGATTTTATTAACAGTAAAACTATAAAAAAACAAATAGAAGCCTATGCAAATCATCCTCAAATATCTTTATGTAAAGGATATAACAATAGCTTCTATCTTGAAAACACTAAAAATATGGATAAACCCGCTGCCATATTAGAAAGTCCTAATGGAGATGTATCTCTCTCACTATATACTGATGCTCCATCCTTGGTCTTTTACTCTGGTGGATATATAGAGGAAGGATTACTTTTAAAGGATAACTCTCTCTCCACGCCCTCTTGTGGTATAGCACTAGAGGCTCAGGACTTTCCTAACGGACCAAATCTAGATTTCATAAACTCTAAATATCTAAAGAAATATGAAACTTTCACTAGAGATATTATTTATAAGTTTCAGTTTTAAAATTTTAATTTATATATTCTTCAATAGCTCCTCCACTAACTTTTTACCATCTGCGACAACTCCATAATCGCAGACTTCAAAGATTGCAGCATTAGGATCCTGATTTATTCCTATCATGCACTTAGCACCATTAATTCCAGTTACATGTTGAATTGCTCCAGATATACCAAAAGCTAAGTATAAATCAGGTTTCACCGTTACCCCAGTTTGTCCAATTTGTTGCATAGCTTCGGTCCACCCTGCATCAACACAAGGTCTGCTGCAGCCTACTTCACCATCCAGTGCATCTGCTAGCTTATCTAGTAGCTTAAAACCTTCGGCGCCTTTCATTCCTCGTCCTCCAGAAACAATAATCTTTGCTTCAGTTAAACTTTTTCTTTTTCTAACTTCTTTACTAATAGTAATTAACTTCATTTCCAAATCATCTTCTCGAAGCTTTGGAACATATAATTCAAAGGTTCCACTTTCATAGTCTCTAGCTTCTGCTTTCTTCATAATTCCAAGTCTTATTGATGCCATTTGAGGCAGGTGACTAGGAATAGAATATGTAGACATCACCTTACCCTCTACATCTGGCTTAGTAACAAGTAATTTACCTGTATCATTATCAATATGAAGTTTTATGCAATCTGTCATAATATCTGTATCAAGTTCATATGCAACACTTGGTCCATATTCTCTACCAAAGGAGGTTGCACCTGTAATAACAATCTGTGGTTTTCTCTTATCAAGTATTTCTGTAATTGCTTTTGTATATAGCTCTTGATAATAATCTTTTAACATAGGATGTTCTGTATAAATAACCTGATCTACAGGATAGCAAAGCAACTTTCTTGCCTCCACTTCCATTTCACTTCCAAGTACCAACACAGTCAACTTCCCATTGATATCATCTGCTAATTTTCTACCTGCTTCAATTAATTCACTAGTGATTTGCTGAATAATCCCCTCATTTTGCTCTGCAATAACATAAATATCTTCATACTTTACTTCTGACATCATATCCAGCCTCCTAAACTATAAAACTTAAATTACGAATTTTTTGTAGAAGCTTCTCAGCTTTCTCTTTTTCAGACTTTCCCTCAATCCAAACAATCTCTTTTTCCCCCTTTGAATGCAACGGATAGCTGCCAATAGCCTTAATGTACTCCTCTTCAGCTTTATCTACTTCAATATCAGTGAGTTTAATTTCTTCTATTTTATATTCACCACTATATGCCTTTAAAATATCTGTTACCTTTGGATATCTTATAGTATTCTGCTCTCTCATAGACATAATAAGGGCTGGTAGTGGAATTTCTACCACCTGATTTCCATACTCAGTAAATCGAACTATTCGTGCTATAGATTCCTGTAATTGAATCTCCTTAGAATACATGACTTTTGGAATTGATATTTCCTTTGCTATAAATGATGACATACGCGCTGAATCTCCATCTATAGACTGTCTCCCACATAAAATCAAATCAAAGTCACCTAATAACTTTATTCCTTTAGCTAGCTTTCTTGCAGCTTTTCTCCCATCCCAGGATGTAAGATTATCATCTTCAATTAATACCGCCCTATCAATGTCCAATGCTAGGGCTTCTTGGAGGACAATCTTTGACTTTTGAGACCCTAACATAATGCAGGTTACTCTTCCACTAGTTTTTTCACGTATATCCAAGGCCTCTAATAAAACATTTTTATCACTTTGTTCTAGATACCCAGTTTTCTTTGGGTCACTTTCATAATTCTTATCTAAAAATTGCTTAAATACAACGAAGATATTCATCAATTAATTCCTCCTATTAAAAAACTGCCTCTATGAAAACCTAGAAGCAGTTTTTTAATGTAATGTTGTTAATATTCTAGCTCCTGAACATCCAATTGCAGTTTTTACTGCTGATACAATTACCACTTCTCTCATATAACTCTCTCCTTTATTCTTATATTCATATTTATGTATCTTTATTTCTAATTATGAACTTTAAGTTTACATACCAATTGTTAGCATACATATACTTTGTATACAAGCTATATTTTACTAAATTGTACCACCCGTCAAATTCCATGTCAATATTTTTGTAATATTTTAATTATTATTTTTATTCAGAATTTTCATTGACATAATTTTATTTACCGTGATATACTTTGTATACAAGCTACTTGCACGCAAATAATTTACTCACAGTAATAAAAATAAAAAAATATTTGAAGGAGAGATAACTATGAATTTTGAATTATCCACTGAACAACAAGCAATACAAACTATGGTGAGGAACTTTGCAAGCAATGTACTTTTACCACAGGTTATTGAAAATGATGAAACTAGTACTTTCCCAATTGATGCATACCACAAAATGGGTGAGATGGGCTTAATCGGACTTCCTTATTCAAGTGAATATGGCGGAAATGATGGAGACTACTTATCTTATGCTATAGCAATAGAAGAAATTTCAAAAGTAGATTCTTCTTTAGGTATCGCTTACTCAGTTTCTACATCACTATACGCTGGCGGTATTAGCGCATTTGCTTCAGAAAAGCAAAAGAAAAAATACCTTCCTGAAGTTCTTTCTGGAAAAAAATTAGGTTCATTTGGATTAACAGAGCCTGAAGCTGGTTCAGATGCTGGAAGAGTACGTACGGTTGCTGAAAGACAGGGAGACTATTACATCTTAAACGGAACTAAATGCTTTATTACAAATGGACCTCTATCAGACTACTTCCTTGTAATGGCATTAACTGATAAAGAATTAGGAGCTAAAGGCCTTTCTGCATTTATAGTTGAAAAAGGGTTTGAAGGATTCTCAATCGGTAAAATTGAAAACAAATGTGGAATCAGAGCTGCTCAAGTATCTGAACTTCACTTTGAAAACTGCAAAGTTCCAGTTGAGAACCTAGTTGGTAAAGAAGGTATGGGTTTTAAAATTGCAATGAAAGCTTTAGATGGCGGACGTATCGGTGTTGCTGCTCAAGGTCTAGGAATTGCAGAAGGAGCACTTGAAATTGCTAAGAACTACCTAAAAGAAAGAATTCAATTTGGAAAACCTCTTTACAAAAACCAATACTTAGCTTTCAAAATGGCTGAATTAGAAGTTCAAGTTGAACAAGCTAAATTAATGCTATACAAAGCTGCTATGGATAAACAAGAAGGAAGACCATACTCTATCTCTGCTGCTAGTGCAAAACTTGTTTGTACAGATGCTGCAATGCATGTAGCTACTGAAGCAGTTCAAATGCTTGGTGGAAATGGTTTCATGAAAGAATACCATGTAGAAAGAATGCTTAGAGATGCTAAAATAACTCAAATCTACGAAGGAACAAACGAAATTCAAAAATTAATAATTAGTGGAAATATGTTTAGATAATCTAATAGATATATAATTACTTAGGGAGATTCAAGATGAATATGAAATCATCTTCAATCTCCCTCTTTTTAATTCTTTATTACTAACAAGACTTTAATGACACCAAAATAAAAGACTTTAAACCCAGATCAGCAATTTATATTTAAGTTGTAAATTTTTTCATAAAATCCTAATATTAATTAATTCTTAAGAAATATGTAAGGTTACTTTAATATACTTTTGATATTATTAGTATGGAGGTGATTCTAAAATGAAAAAAAAGACACTCAATACTTTATTCATAATAAGCTTTGTTTTTTATAGTGTATTTTTGTTATGGAATATTGTTTTTAAGTATGTTTCTCCTTTGGAGTTATTCAGCAGTGGTAGATATTTCTCGAGAACTATCAATTTAATCCCTTTTAATGATATAATTAATGGCTATTATAATAGTCTAGATATTTGGGGTAATGTGATTTTATTCATTCCTCTGGGGATTTATATTAGTATGTTTTTAAAAAATTCTAGACTACATAAAAACATATTGAAAATAGCTGGAATATCATTATTATTCGAAGTATGTCAATATGTCTTCGCAATAGGTGCAAGTGATATAACTGACATAATTACCAATACTATTGGTGGAATTATCGGAATATTAATATATCTATTAATTAAAAAGGCTATAAAGGATGATAATAAAGTTAAAAATTTCGTATCCATTTGTAGCACCTTAATCATGATACCTGTTTCAGTTCTAGTATTATTGCTATTTAGCTATAATTAGTTTGTAATTTGTAGCCATTGGGTTAAGATTTATAGACATTGGCTTAAGATTTAATTTTACTTTATTACAAAAATAGGAGGACTAGCATTAGTCCTCTTATTTTTTGCTGCTTTATCACCATTTATCTTAAACCCAGCTAAATATAAAAGGACTGAAGACTGCTCCACACAGTTTTCAGTCCTTTATCTTTATAACGTACTATTTGGTCTCAAAAATAACAACACTTTTAATTAAATATTTATTATAATCCCATCATTGCTAGAGGAATAAATATTCCTAAACTGATGAATGGTATTAATATCTGGGTTATTGCTATATCAAAATATGCTTCCTTATGAGTAAGTTTACATATTCCAAGAAGCGTAATTTGTGCTCCTTGGTGTGGAAGTGTATCTAATGTTCCTGCTGCTATAGTACCAATTCTGTGAACATACTCAGCATTGATACCCATATTAGCAAAGATTCCGCCTAAAGCATCGAAAGCAACTCCCATACCACCTGATGCAGAACCACAAGCCCCTGCACATATAGCTACTGTTATTGCAACGAATACCATAGGTGAGATTGACCAGCTTTGTAAACCTTCAATAAGCGCTGTAAATCCCGCAGTATTTTTAACAACACCACCAAAACCTACAACTATTGCTGTATTTAAGATAGCAACTCCAGAGTCAGCTGCACCTTTATTAAACACTTTAATCCAGTTATTGACTCCCTTAACTCTTGGGAACATTAGTACTGTTGCTACAATTACTCCAGCCATAACAGATGTTTCTACTTTCTGTTCAAATATATTAAATAACACTAGTATCACAGCTATTGGAATGAACGAAATCGCAACATTCGGAATATTCTTGTTATCATCATCTTCTTCAAGTTCTTCTGGTGATAGTTGAGTCATTAACTTAGAATCATTAAATAATCTACCTTTAGCTGTAAACTTTCTTGCTCTATACTCAAGCCAAATGAAAATCATTAAGAAAGTAGCTATTGTTGTAATTAGTGATGGTATAAATGCAGCTGTAGCAGGTGTTCCTAAACTCTTCGTAGCTATTGCGTTTTGAATAGAAGGCGAACCAGGAGCTGTCATGGACCATGTCCAACATCCTGCAGAAATTGCTGCTGGAATAAGCATACGAGTTAAGTTTGCTCTTTTAAACATTTGAAGTGCTATTGGATATACAACGAAGAATACAACGAATCCGCTAACTCCTCCAAATGTTAATATACCTGTAATACACATAACAACTGGTGCAACAAATTTATCCTTAGAAATTTTACTGATAAATCTTGCAATAGACTCCGCTGCTCCAGTAAACTGATATACAGCTCCAAATAGAGCTCCAACGAAGAATATTAAAAAGTAATCTGATACATAGTTAGATGCTGCTGGCATGAATGATCCTAATAGACTATCAAGAATTGGCATACCTGAGAATACTATAACAAAAACTGCTACAAGTGGAGCTAGTATAAGAGCACTAATTTGCTTAAATGCTAATACACCAAATAGTATAAGCGCAATTACTAATATTAAAATATCAAAATTCATTTAATAACCCCCATCATTAACCTTTAAGGCCCATTAGTTCATCTTCAAAAATTCTTTCATCCATTGTCTTAACTGTTCCATCTATTTTTGGTACAAATCCCATAAGATCGATTACCTGTGTTTGAACATCAATTCCAGGTGCTACCTCTGTAAGGTATACTCCATCTACTCTAAGTTCAAATACTGCTCTTTCCGTTATATACATTACAGGTTGTCCAGTCTTATTAGCATATTCCCCACTAAATGTGATTTGTTCAACATCTTTAATAAACTTAACTTCTCTACCTTCACTATCTATAGTAAGTTTATTATCTTTAACAGACGTCTTTAATCCACCTGCAGTAAATGTTCCACAGAAGAAAACTTTCTTTGCATTTTGAGTGATGTTTATGAATCCACCGCATCCTGCTACTCTAGTACCAAACTTACTAACATTTATATTTCCATGTTGGTCTGCTTGAGCTAATCCTAAGAATGCAAGATCAATTCCACCACCATCATAAAAATCGAACTGATAAGGTTGGTCAATAATAGAGTCAGCATTCATACTTGCTCCAAATTGTGAACCCCCTGCTGGTACTCCGCCTATAGGACCTGCCTCAACAGTTAATGTCATATAGTCGCCTATACCTTCTTCATTGGCAACCATAGAAATATACTCTGGAATACCTATTCCAAGATTTACTATGGCTCCCTTTGTAAGTTCCATTGCAGCTCTTCTTCCAATTATCTTTTTTGCACTAAGTTTTGGATAAGCAATATTTGAAAGTGTTGCAACAACTTCCCCTGCAAGAGATGGATCATAATTATGTCCAAAACATTGTTGATGCTCTTCCTCTTTAGAAATAACAACTGCATCTACATAAATTCCAGGTATTTTAACTAGTTTAGGATTCAATGTACCTGCCTTAACAACTTTTTCTACCTGAACTATAACTGTTCCCCCACTATTTCTTACCGCTTGTGCCATTGCTGTGGATTCAAGAGGTGCAACCTCTTTTTCCATAGTAATATTACCGTTTTCATCTGCAAAAGTTCCTCTTATGAAACAAACATTTATAGGAAACGCCTTGTAGAATAATCTTTCTTGTCCAGCAATAGTAATTAATTCAACTACATCATCATTAGACACATTATTTAATCTTCCTCCACCGTTTCTTGGGTCAACGAAAGTATTAAGTCCAACGTGAGTTATAGTTCCAACTCTATGTGCTGCAATATCTCTGAAAAGTTGACTTATAGTTCCTTGTGGAAGGTTATAAGCCTCCATTTCATTATTTATCGCCATAGTTCCAAGATTTGGAGCCATGTTCCAATGTCCACCAATTACTCTTTTTACTAATCCTTTATGGGCAAAGTGGTCTGAACCACTTCCATCTCTATTTCCTTGACCTGCTGCATAAAGAAGTGTTAAATTTTCTGGCTTACCTGAAGCTAGAAATCTCTTCTCTAGAGCTGTTGTAAGACTTTCTGGACAACAACTACCAACAAATCCACCTGTTGCTATAGTGTCATTATCTTTTACTACTTCTGCCGCTTCTAATGCTGTTAAAATTTTAACTTTTTTCATGATGTTTCACCCCAGTCCCCTCTTTACCATTCATAATATTCAGTTATTTCTTGCAATTAAAAATTTCCAGACTTTGTTATATGCAAACCTCTTCTTTTCTGAATTCAGGTTTCTTCTTTTCTAAGAATGCGCTCATTCCAACTTCTTTATCTTCTGTTGCAAAACAAAGTCCAGCTAAATCTTTTTCAAACTCAAGAGCGTTCATCATATCCATGTTTGCTCCTTTATCTATTGAAAGCTTAGCGTATTTAATAGCAACTGGAGATACTTTTAATATATCGTTCATCATTGCTTTTGCAGCATCTAGTAATTCTTCAGCAGGAACCACTTTGTTAACAAGACCGAATTTTTCAGCTTCATCAGCTTTTACAAATCTTCCTGTAAATATCATTTCTTTTGCAAGTCCCGGTCCTATAAGTCTTGGAAGTCTTTGAGTTCCTCCGAAGCATGGAATAATTCCAAGAGTTACCTCTGGTTGTCCAAATATAGCTTTTTCTGAAGCAATTCTGATATCACAGCTTAATGAAAGCTCACATCCTCCACCTAATGCAAAACCATTTACAGCTGCAATAACTGGTTTAGATAGTGCTTCGATTTTGTTGAATACGTCTTGTGCGAATTCAGCATAATCCCTTCCATCTTCACTTTTATAAGGTTTCATTTGAACTATATCAGCTCCAGCTACAAATCCTCTTCCTTCTCCTGTGATAATTAAACCGTAAACTTCATCGTTCTTTTTAGCGTGAGCTACGATAGCTTGAAGCTCATCTAAAGTTTGGCTATTTAAAGCATTAAGAGCTTTTGGTCTATTCATTGTTACAACAAGGATGTTGTTTTCAACCTCGATTTTGATATTTTGAAGTGATGTACTTAATTCTGTAAAATTCATTATTAATTCCCCCATATTCTTAAATAAAATTTTTTATATCATAATAATTTTGATAACTTGATTAAATTTTTTAGTTAATGTTATTTCTTAAGTTGGATCTCATATTTAGCAATCTTTTTATATAGAGCACTTCTATGAATCTCCAATTCCTTGGCTGCACTTTGGCAGTTCCACTCATTTCTCTTCAGTGCCTCGATTAAAATGTTTCTCTCGTATTCATCCATCATTTGTGTTAGTTTTTTGCCTTCAGACCTTCCAAATGTATCTAGACGATGTCTTGAAACCATTTTACTTGGTAAATCTATTATCTGTATCAAAAAATCTTCACAAGAAGCATAAGCACTTTTTATTACATTATCTAGTTCCCTTACATTCCCTGGCCAAGAGTAACTTTTAAAGCATTCTCCAACCTCTTTTGAAAGTGACACCGCTGTCTTATAATCCGAATTGAGCCTATGTAAAAAATAATTTGCAAGTTCTAAAATATCTTCTTTACGCTCTCTTAAAGGGAGTATCTCAATATTTAAAACATTAAGTCTATAAAAAAGGTCTTCTCGAAATTCCCCATTTTCAATCATTTCCGGTAAATTCCTTCTTGTTGCTGCAACTATTCGCACATCTATTGGAACTGGTGCATATCCACCAACCTTCTCAATTTCACCTTCTTGCAAAACTCTTAAAAGTTTTGCCTGCATCCCCAAAGGCATATCCCCTATTTCATCTAGAAAAAGAGTTCCCTTATCTGCCAGTTGAAATTTCCCTTTTTTACCGCCTTTTTTTGCTCCTGTGAAAGCACCTTCTTCATATCCAAAAAGCTCTGACTCTAAAAGGTCACTTGGTATTGCAGCACAGTTAATGCTTATCATAGGCTTTTCTTTTCTTCCACTGCTATTATGTATAGCATTTGCAAAAACCTCTTTTCCAGTTCCCGTCTCTCCTGTTAATAGCACAGGAAATGAAGTTCTGGCAGCTTTTAAACCAGCCTTTTTGATTTCCATAAAGCCTTTACTTTCACCTATAATTCTTTCGAAAGAACATATACTTCCATTATTTTTCTTATACTCTTCCTTATAAAATTGAAGTTCAGAATATTCCTTTGTTAGTTTCTTTGCAGAATCTACTGTTGTCAGTCTAAATTTTACTTGAGCAACCGCACCAACAACTTCTTTATTTTCATCATAAACACAAGAACGGTTTACAAGAAAAATTTTATCATCATTGGAACTTCTCTTTTCCTGAAATCTTAAAATAACGCCTTCTTCTCTATAGGTATTACTCATAATATCAAGCATTTTCGTGTTTGGGATAATTTCTGATATAGCTTTTCCCGTTGCATAATCTCTTGTTGTTTCAAGATGATTGCAATATTGGTCATTAATATCTGTAATAACTCCATCCTTGTCTACAACAATGAACCCATCGTCAGTTAAATTAAGTATTTCTTCAAATATATATTTATATCTTTCATTATTTGTCTGCATAATCAATACCAACCTTTCAAAAATCAATTAACCCCTACTAACTATAATTACACGAATTTTCTTAATTTTCAACACCTTATTCTCCTTATGGAGACATCATTCTCCCTTTAGATACATTTTTATCTTCCTAGAGACTTCTTTCTCTGTTTGGAGACTTTATTCTCCATTTGGAGATTTCTCCTTTTTCCCAAGACTTATTTTTCAAGGCTTATATTCTCCTTCTAAAGATTTTTCTCTTTACTGAGAAGTTTTTTTCTCCACTTAGAGACTTGATTATTTGTTTGGAGACTTCATTCCTTGCTTAGAGACTTCACTCCCCTTTTGGAGACTCTATTATCTTAATGGAGACTTTTGAGAACTTAGTTACTTTAATCCTTTGGTCTAGACATCAAAATCTTATATTATATATCAGAGCTTTCAATGAAACCCTTGCATCTAGTCGCTTCCAATAGAATCTGCCTGCCTATAAAAATATACTTACTATTCGTTTATAATTATATTTTAAAAGGATTTGTAGCTCGCTTCTATGTATTTAATATCCAAATGCTCATCGTTAAAATAATATATGCAGAAATACTATTGTTACTTTTCAAGCATTATTGAGGACACTATTATAACTAGCAATATGTATGCCAAAACCATCTTTAAACATACTTACATATATTTTTTTATAAATATTTTCAAAAAATATCTATATATAACATACTTTTTATCATTTTTAACTTATTTTTCATTCCAAAATAATGAATTTTGCAACTTCCCCTTATTTGTTTCACTATTTTTAAAATGTCAAAACTCAAATATTCTCCATTTTCGTTAAATTGTTAACAAATCAGTCTCCATAAGGAGACATCCTTAAATATTTATCTATAAATTAGAATACTTCAAATAAAATAAGCATAGCTAAAATTTAGCTATGCTTATTTCTATACTCATTTGCCGAACAACCGGCAAACTCTTTCAATTCATATTAAATTACAACTATTTTTTTGAAGCTGCTACCTGTTCAGTTATCCCTTGTTCACAGCTACATTTTCTTGGGTTATTAACCTCAGCTTGTGCAGCTGCAAGTCTTGCTACTGGAACTCTGAATGGTGAGCAAGATACATAGTTTAAACCTACATTGTGGCAGAATTCTACGGAAGATGGATCTCCACCGTGCTCTCCACAAATACCAAGCTTAATATTTGGTCTTGTAGATTTTCCTAGTTCTACTGACATTTTAACTAATTTACCTACGCCAGTTTGGTCTAATCTTGCAAATGGATCAGATTCATAGATGTTGTTGTCATAGTAGTATTTTAAGAAGTTACCAGCATCGTCTCTTGAGAACCCAAATGTCATTTGAGTTAAGTCATTTGTTCCAAATGAGAAGAATTCTGCTTCTTTAGCAATCTCATCAGCTGTTAATGCAGCTCTTGGGATTTCTATCATTGTTCCTACCATGTATTTCATATCTATGCCAGCTTCTTTTATTATTGCATCAGCTGTTGCAGTTACTATATTTTTAACATATTTAAGCTCTTTCACTTCACCTACAAGTGGTATCATGATTTCAGGTACTATATCATAACCTTTTCTAGTTTTAACATCTATAGCAGCCTCTATAACAGCTCTAGTTTGCATTTCTGCAATTTCTGGATAAGATACTGCAAGTCTACATCCTCTATGTCCCATCATTGGGTTGAACTCATGTAGATATTCTACAGTGTTCTTTAACTCTTCAAAGGTGATTCCAAGTTCCTTAGCTAACTCTGCAATTTCTTCATCTTCATGAGGAAGGAATTCGTGTAGTGGTGGATCTAAGAATCTTATAGTAGCTGGTCTGTCTTGTAGCTCCTCATAGATACCTATGAAGTCACCTTTTTGCATTGGAAGTAATCTTTCAAGAGCTACTCTTCTATCAGCTTCATTTTTAGCAACTATCATTTTTCTAATTCCCATAATTCTATCTGCTTCAAAGAACATGTGCTCAGTTCTGCAAAGACCTATACCTTCTGCTCCAAATTTAACTCCTTGTGCAGTATCTCTAGGAGTATCTGCATTAGTTCTAACTTTTAGGCTTCTGATTTCATCAGCCCAACCCATAAAGATTCCAAAGTATCCACTAATTTCAGGCTCTACAGTTTTAATTTGTCCTGCATATACGTTTCCTGTACTACCATCTATAGAAATGTAGTCATTCACACCGTAAGTAACTCCACCTACTTCGAAGGTTTTAGCGTGTTCATTTACTATTAATTCTCCACATCCGGCAACGCAACATGTACCCATTCCTCTAGCAACAACAGCAGCGTGAGAAGTCATTCCACCTCTAACTGTTAATATACCTTCAGCAGCAACCATACCTTCGATGTCTTCTGGAGATGTTTCTAATCTTACTAGAACAACTTTTTCACCTTTTTCATGTCTTTCTTTAGCTTCTTCAGCAGTAAATGTAACTTTACCACATGCAGCTCCTGGTGATGCTGGAAGACCTTTAGCTATAACAGCTGTAGCCTTAAGTGCTGCACCATCAAAGGCAGGGTGTAAAAGTGTATCTAATTGTTTTGGTTCGACTTTAAGGATAGCTTGCTCCTTAGTAAGTCTTCCTTCTTCAACTAAATCAACGGCAATTTTTAAAGCAGCTTGAGCTGTTCTTTTACCATTTCTAGTTTGTAGGAAGTAAAGCTTGCCTTCCTCGATTGTGAACTCCATATCTTGCATATCTCTATAATGATTCTCTAAAGTACCTACTATAGACATAAACTCTTCGTATACAGCTGGATTTTCTTTAGCCAGCTCTTCTATGTTTTGAGGTGTTCTAATGCCCGCAACAACGTCCTCACCTTGAGCATTCATTAAATACTCAGCAAAGATTTTCTTTTCTCCAGTAGATGGATTTCTTGAGAAGGCAACTCCTGTACCAGAAGTATTTCCTTTGTTACCAAATACCATCTCTTGAACATTTACTGCTGTTCCCCAGCTTCCTGGAATGTCATTCATTCTTCTATATACATTAGCTCTTGGGTTATTCCATGATCTAAATACAGCTTTAATAGATTCTATTAGCTGTACTGTTGGGTCACTTGGAAAGTCTTCACCCTTAGAATTTTTGTAATGTATCTTGAATTTTCCTACTAACTCTTTTAAGTCTTCTGCATTAAGTTCAGTGTCTAATTTAACACCTCTCTCAGCTTTCATTTCATCCATGATGTCTTCGAAACTTCTCTTTTCTACTTCCATAACGACATCTGCAAACATTTGTATAAATCTTCTATATGAGTCATAGGCAAATCTTGGATTGCCAGTCTTGTTAGCCATAACTTCAACAGTCTCATCATTTAATCCTAAGTTAAGTATTGTATCCATCATTCCAGGCATTGACGCTCTCGCTCCTGATCTAACTGAAACTAATAGTGGATTCTCTAAACTTCCAAATTTCTTTCCTGATATGTTCTCTAGCTCTTCCATCATCTTATGTATTTCATTGATTATGTCTTCTGCTATTATTTTTCCATCATCGTAATACTTATTACAAGCTTCCGTAGTTACTGTGAAGCCTTGTGGTACCGGAATACCAATGTTAGTCATTTCTGCAAGGTTTGCACCTTTTCCCCCTAGTAAGTTTTTCATGCTTCCATTACCTTCGCTAAAAAGGTATACAAACTTTCTCTTTCCCATGTTACACAGCCCCCTATTTTTTAATATATAGCTAAAATGAACAAGTTATTCATCTTCACCCAGTTTAACAAAAATTCCAGTAATGGTTGTTTTGGATACCTTCCCCACAATCCTTAATACTTCTTTTTCGTTTACGACTTCCCGCCTTACTACAGGCAGGCTATCAACCTGATGCTCAATTATCTTTTTTGCAGCGATAAAGGCTGAATCTTCTTCAGATACCCAAATTATATTTGGCATCCTAGTCATAATTATTCCAACGGGTACTCTATGCATATCAGCTGTTCCCATGGCCATTTTAATAAAATCTTTTCTTGATACAGCTCCTAAAAGCACCCCATCGTTTTCTATGAACAAGGTCCCCGAATCATTTAAGAAAAGCGTTAATATCGCTTCATATACAGGGGTCTCCTCCTTGACTAGAATCGGTTTTGACATTACATCCTGAACCTTAATTTTTCTGATCTCACCACTACTTGAATTCTTTAATGAATTTTTCACGCAGACATATCCAACTTTTGGTCTTGCCTGCAATATTCCTGTCATGGTTAGTATAGATAAATCTGGTCGTATGGCGGAGCGAGTAAGTCCTAACTCTTTGGCAATTGCTTCACTGGTGATTGGTTCGTTAGCCTTAACTAGCTTTATTATCTGTTCTTGTCTTTCTGAGAGTTTAATGACAATTCGCCACCTTTCATTTTCAACACTTATGATAATATCATACTTTATTGTAAAATAAAACCAAAGTATTGTTTATAATAAATAGTTTTTAATTTCTTCTTCATCTGCTTTATTACCACTATAGGTATATTATAACATGATATTATAAAAAGTAATATTATTTTTCAATATTTTTCTTGAAAAGAAGTAAATATTTTACTTAATTTGGAATTTTATATGGTATCCTTGTAAACATTTAAATTGCAAGAAAAAAGATGAGTCACCCCACCTTTTTATATATTCATAAGTAACCATTTAAAGCACTAATTTATTTTATCTATTCTTATTATTCTTCATTTGATTAATCTTATTCTTAATTTTATCAGAAGTATTAGAAATAACTTCTTTTAATTCATGCCCTACTTCTGTAGCTACTTTAGCTGTAGCTTCTGCGCCTTTTTCTACATACTTATTTACGACTTCTATAGAACCATCTTTTTTAATGATATCTATCTCTATTTTTGTAAATAGTGCTGTAGCTGCACTTAAAACTAAAAGTACTGGCTGTAAAACTAATATTACCCCAACTACAATTCCTGCATTAACAGGAATATTAACTAGAACAGCATCTTCTTTTCTAATTATAATTCTAGCCACATTGCCACTTTTAATTAACTCTTTTATATAATTAATAAATTCGCTTTGGCTAACCTTATCACAGAAGCTTTGTGTGTCCTGATTATTTTGCTGGCTTTGTTTCTCATAGTGAATTAAAGCTTCAACGAGATCACCGTTAAACTTTTCTAGTAATTCTACTGCTTCCTGTTCAGATAGATTAGTTCGCTTTTTAAGAACTTCTATTTTTTTCAACGTCTCTTCGTCCACAACTATTCCCCCTAAGTAATATTTACCTTAAATTACATTATACCATCATTAGATACATTTTGGAATCCGCTGAGTAGTGATAAACTCTTTGGCTTTCTTCTGTAGTTTAGTTCAATAAACTGAGTTAAAATATTTTTAATTTCAATCTTAGTTTTCTCATCAAGGTTTAATCGTCCAACCTTTTCTAAATCCACTTTACTAAGAAATCTAATTCCATTATATGCTGAACCAGATACATGTGTTCCATAATGCTTATCACACTGCTTACATACCCCTCCATAAAACTGAAAAGAAATATAATCAGTGGTTTTCATCTTGTCTCCACATACTGCACAATTTTCTAAAGATATACCATAACCAGTAGCCTTTAATAGCTTAACCTCAAAAGCTCTAGCTAAAATATCTAGATCAACCGCTTCATTTCTCATAAGGAAGAAAGCTTTAACCAGCTCTACAAAAATCTCTTTGCAAGGTTCTTCCTCAATAGCAATATCTACTAGCTCATTAAAATAAGATCCATATATAAGGGTATCATAATTATTAAGGATATCTTGGAATGAATCAAGAATCCTTCCTTCATTTAAGGAATATAGGGTTCTGCCCTTAAACAACACATATTCTCCAAAACAAAATGGTAGGGTATTAGAAAAATTTTTATTTTTATTTTTCCTAGCTCCCTTAGCAATGACAGATATCTTTCCCTGGTCTTCAGTTAGAATCCAGAGCAGCTTATCATTCTCCTTATAATCTTGGGTTTTCAACACCATTCCCCTAGTTTTAATGGTACTCACAGTTCCCACCTACAATCCTATTTATAACCAAGCTCCTTAAGAACGAAGGAACTATCTCTCCACTCACTCTTAACCTTAACCCAAACCTTTAAGTTAACCTTAGTATTTAAGAATTTTTCTATATCTTGTTTTGCATAGGTAGAAATTTTCTTTAACATAGTTCCATTTTTACCTATTATTATTCCCTTATGAGAACTCTTATCACAAAGCATGTTAGCTTCTATCAGATAATTTCCATTCTCTTGCTTCTTCATAGTAAGAATTTCTATAGCTATGCCATGTGGAACCTCTTGAGATAAAAGTCTTAATGCTTTCTCTCTTATAATTTCCATTACTATAAATCTTTCTTGTTGGTCAGTAATCATATCTTCTGGATAATACTTTGGCCCTTCTGGTAACTTATCAACCACTAATTCAAGAAGCTTCTCAGTATTTTTTCCGTTCATAGCTGAAATAGGAATAATTTCTTCAAAGTCATATAGCTTAGTATATTCTTCAAGAGTTTTAGCAACTCTATCAGCTGAATTTTCGTCAATTTTATTAACAACTAAAAATACAGGAGTCCCGCATCCTTTTAATTGTTCTAAAATATGAACATCGCCTTCTTTAACTCCGCCTTCTGGTGTAGTTAAGAAAAGTACAACGTCTACTTCCTTCATAGAATCCTTAGCATTCTTCATCATGTAATCACCAAGCTTGTTTTTAGGCTTATGCATTCCTGGAGTATCCACGAATACTATTTGGTAATTATCCTTTGTTAATATAGTTTGTATATTATTTCTTGTAGTTTGTGGTCTGCTAGAAACAATAGACAACTTCTCTCCCATTAAATAATTTAATAGGGTGGATTTCCCTACGTTAGGTCTTCCAACTATTGTTATAAATCCTGATTTAAACATATTTCCTCCTTATTTAAGCAAATCAGATTTTCTGAATGCTCCCGGTAATACTTCCTCTAAAGTTTTTACCTGATACTCCTCTGCGTTTTTCACTATAATTATTTGTATATCATCACTTGCAAATTCTGCAATAACCTGTCTACATATCCCACATGGAGCTGTGAACGCTGACATATCGCCAACAACGGCAATCTTTTTTAGTACTTTATGGCCTTCTGAAACCGCCTTAAATATAGCTGTTCTCTCAGCGCAATTAGCTGCTCCATAAGAAGCATTTTCAATGTTACATCCTGTGTAAATACTACCATCTTCCATCTCTATAGCCGCTCCAACTTTAAAGTTTGAGTAAGGCACATAAGCATTTTCTCTTGCCTCTATACATAGTTTTACTAATTCTTTTATCTCCATTATAATTCCCTCCAATAACAATTCTATCACTAATGCTTTACAATTTTTTAATCCCATTAAACTTATAGGTTTTTCTAGTATACACCATAACTACAGCTATTGTCCCTCTTTTTTATAAATATTATTACATACGTATCTTTTAATATTTTTTTACATAATGACCTTATATATAAATAAAGTAATCAATGTGCCTAGAAGACCTCCAGCTGCTACTTCTAAAATCGAATGAACATCTGAATCAACTCTACTTTGAGCTACTAAACCCGCTAAGAAAAATGCTAGTATCATAATAAAAGGTTCAACTGTTAATAATGTAATTGCAGTAGCCACTGCAAAAGCTATTGCACTATGCCCACTTGGCATACCACCTCTTAATGCAGTTCCCTCTCCATAAATAGCCTTTATTACTACCGTAACAATACATACAATAACAAGCAATAAAAATATTGTATGTGGACTAGATTCTTTAATTTTATTAAGCATTACAATTGAAAATGGAAATACCTTATCATAGAATATTATGTATCCCACAAGAGCAGCATTAATTGCAGTTATAAGAACAGCTCCAGCTGCAACATTTTTAGCAATTTTAGCTAAAGGATGATAATAGTTTGTGGTAGCATCAATGGCACATTCCACTGCTGTATTTATCATCTCCGCCACAATAACCATAGTTATAGTTATGGTAAGAATCAAAAGCTCCATCTTTGTCATATCAAAAAAGAAACACGCAGCAAGCATTATTATGGCTATAACCATATGAATTCTCATGTTACGCTGAGTCCTTATCGAGTATATTATTCCCTCAATAGCATAATTAAAACTATCTACTAGCTTTTTCACCTTCACAACATATCCCCACCTTATTTTTATCCTATCTTTTTATCTCAAACTTATTTAAAATTTCTTCTTCCCTAGCTCTCATAACCTTTTTATCCTCATCTACCATATGGTCATATCCTAAAAGATGAAGAATAGAGTGGATTATTAAATAACAAACTTCTCTTTCAAATGAATGTCCAAACTCCTCACTCTGCTCCTTAGCTCTCTCTAAGGATAAAACGATATCTCCCAGCACTAAATTACCCTCATTTAAGTCAATCTGAGAAAATTCATATCCAACATAGCAATCCTTAAATACCATATTATCCCAATAATCTAACATAGGAAAAGAAAGCACATCCGTCGCTCTATCAATACCTCTTGTGTCTTCATTTATTTCTCTTATAGCTTCATTATCAACATAAATCACACTAACCTCATAAGGAACCAAAACTTGCTCCTCCTTTAATGCATAATCTATGATTGAATCAATTGTTTGGCTTAATATATCATCAACAGCCATTAGCTCTTGCCTATTATCTTTGTATATCATTTTTTTGATTGCTCCTTATTTTTAATCTACTATCTTTTGAGTATGTGCTCATCTTTAACTTTATTGATTTAATTTTATTAGCAAAGAGAAGTTTACTTCTCTTTACTCTTAAACTTATCCATTAAACTTAAGGTTCCTTTTGTATAAACCTTAACTTTATCTCCATCTTCATCAACTTCTACGATATCTTTATCTTTTATAACCTTATCTAACTTTTCTTTTGGATATTCTATTCTTTCGTGGTAAATTCCTGATAAAACCGTTAGGAAGCTCTCTCTGATTTTTTCTAAATCTTTAAATGTTAAATCCGAGTTTTTTAGCTGACCTTCATCTAATCTTGTTTTTATAATGTTATCTACCATTTTTTCTATTTTTTCTTTGTCTGGTTTTTGGATTGATCTAACTGCTGCTTCAACTCCATCAGCCATCATAACAATAGTAGATTCCTTTGTTCTTGGAGGTCTACCACTATATTTATAGTCATTTTCGTCTACCTCATCAGGATTCTCACTTTTATTCTTCATAGTTATATAAAAATATTTAGCAATAGAATCACCATGATGTTCATTTATTACATCAATAATTGCCATTGGCAAGTTATGTTTGTTAGCTAATTTAACTCCATCGTCCACGTGAGATAGGATAATCGCCGCGCTAAGAGCTGGTGACATGCTATCATGAGGATTTATACCTACCTGGTTTTCCTTGAAGTAATATGGCCTTTCAAGCTTTCCTACATCATGATAATAAGCTGCTGTTCTTGCCATTATCGGATTTGCACCTACCTTTTCAGCTGCCATTTCTGCTAAATTCGCAACAAGGACAGAATGATGGTACGTACCTGGTGCCTCTAATAGCAATCTTCTCATAAGTGGATTATTGGGATTAGAAAGCTCCAAAAGCCTCATATTCGTAACTATATCAAAAGCATTTTCAAGAATTGGTAATACTCCTATAGCTAATATGCCTGAAATAACACCTGCTCCTCCTGTTATTAACGCATTTTTTAATATACTTGATAAATCTGAACTTAAAAAGTATCCTATAACCGCTGTTAATATTATATTTATTATTCCAATAATTGCACTAGAATATAATATATCACTTCTTTGTTGAACTCTTTTTAATACCAAAGGCGCTATAACTGCATTTAATATTGCAATTATAATTATCTGTGGGCTAAAACTCACCAAAAGCGAAACAAAAACTACATTTAATGCTCCAAATACTAATGCAGTTTTTCCATCTATAAGGACTGCAAATAGAATGTATACACAAGCAAATGGAGTAATATATGGTGTTACAGTAACGGATGCCCTAACTAAAAGTAACAATAGAATAGTAAGTATATTTATAAGTGCCACTTTAGAGCTGTCCTTATATATATCCTTTCTCTTATCTTTTATATATCTCCATTCCAATCCTATTATACCTGCAACTAACACTGCCAAAGCTAAGTATAGATATATTTCTGTCGACTTTTCATCATCTAAAAGTCCTACATCTTGTAATAGTTGGATTTGTGCCTCTGTAATAGGCTGTCCTTCTGAAATAATAGTTTGGTCTTTTTTATATATTACAGGACTTACACCTTTTATTACATTTTGTCTTGCTTCTTCTGTTTTCACATGATCTATAAAAAAACTAGCCTTTGTCTGCGTATGCCCAATTGAAGTAGCTAGATCTTTAATATCCTTTGAATAACTTGTGACGTTAAAGATTCTTGTTATCTCAGATTGAGCTGTATATATGTCCTCTGATCTCCCTTCATACATACTAATGTTATTATATATATTATCCATACAATTTATAAGGTCTTTATGAACACTCGCTAATTGAGTTGAATTTAGGGATAATAAAATCTCATAATTTTCTAAAGACATATTATCAATTGGACTTTGTTCTTTAAGCTTCTTTAGCTTTTCAGCCTTTAGCTTCGCTGCATCTATCTCTGAAGTATCCTCGTCAGGATTACTTGGTGAACTCGGAGTAATTGTAGTATTAGCATTTATATCAATAACTACTTGAAATAGCTTATCAATATTTTCTATTGCTGTCTTTTTAACATCAGAATTATACGTATAAACATCCTGTAGATGATTTAATTCCTCCTCAATTTTCTTCTGAGTAGCAATTTTATCCTCTACGTCCTTTGGTGCTTTGATATCAAATTTCGCTATTTCTCCAACCTCTAAATTATATTTTTTACTTACCACTCCAAAACTTAAAATCAAGTAAACTATCAATGCAGTAGCAAGAAAAGTAATATGTGGTTTTAATCTAGGAAATTTTTTTCTCTTCAACAATGTATTTTTATATCTCATTTTCACACCTTCTCTTTAAGATTTAGCGGACTCCTCCTCAGTAAATATTTCAGGAGTAGCAACTTCCCCCTTTGCTATATCCTCCTCTACAGTCACTAAAACTCTAATTCTATATTTATCTTTATCATCTAGCTTTTCTATTTCTGGGGTAACCTCCAAAACTTTTGCCGCCCTGTCTAGGTTAAGTAATATTTTATTTTCAAGGTCTTTTGCAATAATAGCAGTATCCACCTCTTTTTCAACCTCTTTTGTTTCATAATATACTTCCTTAATAAAAATACCCCATTTTGTTTCTATTTTATCATAATTTACAAAGTTATTTAATGATTTACCCAGATAAATTATTTTATTATTAACATTTAGTCCGTAAATTGTCTTTTTGTTGCCAGTGCGCTCTTTTTCTACAGAGTTAATAGGTACTTCAATAATTTCTTCATAAAAAACTGTCGAAGGAACCTTGCCATCAGCCTTTACTGAAAATTCTCTTCCTTCCTTACCCTCTTGACCTTTAATCAAAATATCGCCCTCATTAACTACAGTACCAGGTTTAACCACAGCAGTGCCTGAAATAGAGTTTATCCTATTCACAACCCCGCTCTTCTTCGCTACTATATTCCCTGTATACTCCACTTTTCCCTTTATCTGTGGTGGCTCCTGTCTTTCTACAATCTCTACAGAAATTTTAGATCCTTCTATCCTTACTTTCAGCCACATTATCTCATCAAAATCCCTTACTAAGGCTTTTTCAATTTCTTCTACAGCAATAGTTTTCTTTTTTGTTCCAACATTAATACCATAATCCTTCAACGCATTTCTCACCTCTATAGGTGCTAAATATCTATCTGTAATTATGTCCACTTTCCAAATAAAAGTACCAAGGTAATATAAGGTAAAGAAGAATATACCTATACCCAACACTAAAAACTTTCGAGTATTTAGCCTTATCATAAAAAAACTCAAACCTTTACGACTTATAACCCTGGATTTCCCTTTACCTTTTTTTATTCCCTCCCGCAATACTTTATAGTCCCTAAGCTCCACATCTAAATCAACGGAAAACTTATTATTTTTTTTAATGTTTCTTACCTCTATATTCTTACCCCATAAATAGTTTAATATTTTCTCTACTTCTACAGCCTCAACTCTAACTGTAATATAACTTGCTTTTACATCATCAAATCTCTTCATAACTGTCATACACCACCCCTTTAAAATTTCCCTTTAGGGATATGGTGGTTCCACCTACAAATGCGATTTCTAGGCTATCCCCCTCAATAGTTAAAGCTCCCAAGGAAGTATTTATTACAAGCTCAGTTGTACTAAATTTCATTATACCTTTGTGATTTTCAACAGTTATTTCTTTCTTAGCTATTATTGTTATTTTAGGCAAATCAAGTGCTATATCATCAGGCAACTCTAACGTACCCGCAATTCTCGCCTTAACACTCCCTAATTTATTACTCAAACTCCTCACCTCTTAATCATAAATTTAAATCATAATTTCCATTTTACGTTTTACACAAAGTTTTCCTTGTAAATTTTATGATACATTTAAATGATTAAGTACTTAATTTATGGTTTTAATTAAGGTATTGCTATTCCATCTACCTTTTTTATGATTATTTGGAATGTAAAATTTATAGTAATGATTGAAACTGCTGTGGAATTTCTTAAGTGAGAGTCCAAATTTTATATTTGGTTTTTCGAACTTACTCCTTCGACTGCCTTTGAGAAGAAGTTTCCAATACATATGTAAGGATTTATTTTAAATTTGTTTAAAATAAAAAAATTACCCTAGGGTAATTTTTTATAATACAATAATCTCAAAAATACTTCGGAATTTTTTCATTGATTATACATTCTTAATTTTAAATTCTACATTCGAAAAACAAGGAAAGAACTCAGTAAAACTGAGTTCTCTATTTATTCAAATATTCTTTTACTATTTGACTTACTAACTTACCGTCTGCTTTACCACTTGTTAATGGTCTAACATCTGCCATAAGCTTTCCCATATCTTTCATGCTACTAGCACCAAGCTTTTCAGCTGACTCAATAACAATTTTTCGGATTTCTTCTTCCGTTAACTGCTGAGGAAGGTAGTGTAATAGAATTTCAATTTCAGCTTTAGTTTGTTCAACCAAATCTTGTCTATTTCCTTTTTCAAATTCAACCAAAGAATCTCTTCTTTGCTTAATTTCTTTAGCTAAAACTTCAATAATTTTATTATCATCGATGTCTGTAGCACCAGATTTTTCAAGTAATAGAATAGCTGATTTTGCCATACTAATTACATTAGCCTTAAATCGATCTCTTGATTTAAGCGCATTTTTCCAGTCGTCCTGTAATGTTTCCTTTATGGATGACATTATTAAACCCTCTTTCAAATCTACTTAAATTTTCTTTTTCTAGCAGCTTCTGATTTTTTCTTTCTCTTAACACTTGGCTTCTCATAATGTTCTCTCTTTCTAACTTCTGAAAGCACACCTGATCTTGCACATTTCTTTTTAAATCTTCTTAATGCATTTTCTAATGATTCGTTTTCTCCAACTTTTATCTCTGACATTTATATCCCTCCCTCCGCTAGCTCAATTTAATTTTAATTAAAAGTAGCCAATGCGAGGCCTAAATAGCACATTTTCAATTATACAATTCCCATGAACGTATGTCAAGATTTTCATTGCTATTATTTCTATCTTTTTAACCTGGTGGCCATTTTAAATTTCTTCCACCTAATAAATGAAAATGTAAATGTGGTACTGTTTGACCACCATCTTCTAATGTATTGGTCACCACTCTATAGCCTGAATCCGCTATCCCGAGCTTTTTAACTATCTCTGGAATAGTGGCGAAAATATGAGCTATAATTTCGCTATTCTCACTATTAATATCATTTACACAAGTAATGTGTTTCTTTGGTATTATTAGTACATGCACTGGAGCCTCTGGACTTATATCATGAAAACTTAAAATTTTATCATCTTCATAAACCTTATTAGAAGGTATTTCTCCCTTTGCAATCTTACAAAATAAACAATCTGACATTTTTTCACCTCCATTCAAGTAAGTTAAAATTCTTCTTAAGCTACGTTTCACTTTTCATCACTCCATGGTTAAATATGAGAATGAGTTTCCAGTATAATATTACTTAGTATATGTAATATTATACTCTAAAATAGTTCATTGGTGTATTGTTTTTCAAACAGATTTGGTATATTTTACATTTCTCCTACCATATGTTCAGCTTCAACAGCTACAACTTTAGTTGGAACTATCTTTCCACTTATATCTTCATTATTTAAAGTAATAACCTTAATGTAGTTTTCTGTATATCCAACATAAGTATTTTCATTCTCACTTGCCTTTTCTTCATAAAGAACACTCATAGTTCTTCCAATAAAGCTTCCCATGAATTCTACTTCATTTTTAAGATTTAAATCTATTAAGGCTTTACTTCGTTCTTCTTTAAGGTTTCCATCTACTTGGAAAGGCATGTCAGCAGCTTTAGTTCCAGCTCTCTTACTATATTTAAAGATATGCATCTTACTTAGCTTTATATCACTTAGGAACTTGTAAGTTTCCTCAAATTCTCCAACGGATTCTCCTGGGAACCCAACTATTACATCTGTAGTGATAGATACATCCTTCATATACTTTCTTAAGTTATCACATACTTCCTTGTACTCTGCTGCAGTGTACTTTCTATTCATTCTTCTAAGCGTTGCATCACAGCCACTTTGAAGTGATAAATGGAAATGTGGACATAACTTTTTAAGATTATATACTCTTTCAATTACATCTTCAGTGAAGAATGTAGGGTCTATTGAACCAATTCTGATTCTTTCTATACCATCTATTTTATCTATTTCTTCAAGAATTCTAACTAGGTTCCAATCCCCTTTAATATCTACCCCGTATGAAGCAGTATGAACTCCCGAAAGAATTATTTCCTTAAATCCATTTTTGCTTAATTCTTTAACTTCATTTAGAATTTGTTCTGGGTCCTTGCTACATACTGCTCCCCTTGCAAAAGGAATTAAGCAATACGTACAGAACTTATTACATCCATCTTGAATCTTAAGAAAAGCTCTAGTTTTATCTTGATACTCATTAATAGAAAGTTCTTCAAACTTTTTATTTTTAAGTACATCATTAACTTCAATAACCTGCTTCTTTTCTTCTCTAGTTCTATTTACCCAATAAACAACCTCACCTTTGTTTCTGCTTCCAAGAACTACATCTACGCCTTCAATTGAAGCAACTTCATCAGAAGCAATTTGAGAATAACATCCTACTACAGCTATAATAGCCTCTGAATTTAATCTTCTTGCTCTTCCTATCATCTGTCTTGACTTCTTGTCTCCCATGTTTGTAACTGTACATGTATTTATAACATAAACATCTGCAAACTCACTGTAGTCAACAACTTCATATCCCTCTTTAATAAACTGCTCTGCCATAGCCTCTGACTCATATGAGTTAACTCTACAGCCAAGCGTATATAACGCTACTTTCATTATATGTCTCCTCCTAAATCTCCAAGTTCATACATTATTAAGCTTAGAGCCACAAATCCAGCAGTTTCTGTTCTTAGTATTCTAGGTCCTAAGGTAACTATATAGCTACCAGCTTCCTTAAGCGCTTCTATTTCACTTTCTTCAAAGCCGCCTTCTGGTCCGATTATAATGGCAACTTTTTTAATATCCTTATCCTTAACCTGAGCTTTCACATAGCGAATCCCCTGATTTTCCTGATTTTCATAGGGCACTACCACTAAGTCAAAGCTTCTTAAAGCTTCTAATAAAGTCTCAAAGTCTATAGGCTGATTAATTGTAGGAATAATACTTCTTTTGCTCTGCTTGCAAGCCTCTAAAGCAATTCTATTCCATCTATCTACCTTTTTAAATTCTGAGGTTTCATTTCCTTTAACTACAACTCTCTCTGTAATTATAGGTGTTATCTCATTAATCCCTAGTTCAGTGCATTTCTGTGCTATTAAATCCATTTTGGCAGCCTTAGGAAGGCCTTGGAATAACTGAACTTCTATAGGACTCTCATTATTAAGCTCAACCTTTTCAATAAGATTAACCTTAACTTCTTTTTTATTTACCTCAAGGATTTCACCAATATATTCAACACCTTTGCAGTTGTTTATATTGACAACATCTCCATCCTTTAATCTTAGAACCTTGTAAATGTGTTTAACATCATCACCTTCAATGGTACACACATTTCCAGTTATATTACTATCTTCTACAAAAAACTTATGCATTTTAGTGTACTCCTATCCTAAACTTGGCTTAATTATAAATAAAAATTTATTTCTTTGCAACTATGCAAATCCACTCGCCATCTTCCATAATTTCTTCTATTACAAATCCAATTGATTCCATTTTTTCTACTATCATTTCTCTTTGAGTGTTTAGTATTCCTGAAGCTATGAAGAAACCTCCATCGTTCATGAATCCCTTAACTCCATCACATAAAATCATAACAATTGGAGCAAGTATATTAGCAACAACGACATCTGCCTTTCCTTCAACTACTTCCATTAAATCTCCATAAAGAATCTCTATGTTTGATAAATCGTTAAAATCAACATTTTTCTTTGCTGCCTCTACTGCAACTGGGTCAAGGTCTACCCCTACAACATGCTTAGCTCCAAGTCTTGCTGCTGATATAGATAATATTCCTGAACCTGTTCCTATATCAAACACTGTAGTTTCTGACTTAACATAGCCTTCTAAAGCCTTAACACACATTCTTGTAGTTTCATGAGTACCAGTACCAAATGCCATTCCTGGGTCCATTTCAACTAAAAGCTCGCCAGCTTTAAGCTCATATTCTTCCCATATAGGCTTAACTACGATTTTTTCTCCTACTTTAGTTGGCTTATAGTATTGTTTCCAGTTGTTTTCCCAATCTTCTTCATTAACTTTGTGGTAACTAACTATTCCTTTACCCTTATCAAATCCAAACTCACTTAAATTATCTACGCTCTCTTTTATATACTTTATAGTTTCTTCAAAGTTGTCGCCTTCCTTGAAATAGCCCTTAACTATTGCATCTATGTCTCTATTTAATAATGACTCGTCAAAGAAATCAGCATATGCTGGGTGCTTCTTTCTGTACTCCACATCCTTAGCATCCTCTATAGAAACCCCTTGAACATCACAATTATAGAAAAAGCCTGAAACTGCTTCTGTAGCTTCACTGCTTGTAATTACCGTTACTTCTATCCAATCCTTATCCATTATGTACTCCTCCATTTACTTCAATATCAACGTATTGTTTTTATCTATGTGCTATTTTACTAAATCTAATTTTACTTATACTATAAAATTATGCCCCTGTGGGTTACTTCGTAAACATAGACTCATTTATTATACACCAAATTTAAATTTATGGGTAACTTTATGTTACACACTTAATTTCATTTACTAATTTACAATTTGAGGTTTGCTTCAAATTTAAAATTTAGTATGTAGAACATAAAATGGTGGTTGAAATCCTCTAGATTTCTTTTATTACTAGTTTCTTGTAAGGGTTCATTTTCAATTTATTATTCCACTTAATCTTATATTATTTATTCAGCTTTATATAAGAATTCATTGTGAATTTGCCGAAAAAAAAGGAACTCCCAAGGGAAGTTTCTTTTTTCAAATACAATAATTTCAAAACTCCTTTGGAGTTTTTTCATTCATTCTACGACCTCAACTCTAAGTTCTAAATACTAAAAGAGTTTACTTCTTTTGGACCGGAATCCAAATCTCAGTTATATAATCATCACTTTGAGCATCCTCATCAGTATATAATTCTATATCATAGTCTGGTATTAGTTCATATTCAGCTTGTGGGAGCCACTCACTATAAATCCTTCCCCACATTTCTTGAATAGCCCTAGGCATAGGTCCAACACATTTAAATACTGCCCAAGTGTAAGCTGGTATTGTCCATTTTTCAAATCCAGCTGGAATATCTGCATCCTCTTTAGCCTCAGCGCCTATACCATAACGAAACTCTTTAGTTCTATCATCTGCCTGCTCACAAATCCCTAGCATTCCACACACCGATTTATGATAGCCCTCTTTATGATATTCAGTCCAGAACTTTGGTATTTCCTTATTAGAATCCTCTGATGTAAAACTTCTTACTTTAACAAAAACTGTGTACGCCTCTCTTTTAACAATCCTATAATCCATGATATTGCCTCCTTCTAATTTTATTTTAATTACAAGGCGATTAAAGGATTTAAGATTTGAGCCCTCTTTCTTTGCCTGATTAGGTGTTATGCCATGAAATCTGCTAAAAGCCTTAGTAAAGCTCTCTGGTGTTTCATAGCCATACTTCAAGGCAACGTCAATAACCTTTAAATTAGACATAACCAACTCCTGACCTGCTAAAGAAAGTCTCCTATTCCTTATATACTCTCCCAAGGTCATTCCAGTCAACATACTAAATACTCTTTGAAAATGAAAACTGGACGAATATATTTGCTCTGCAATATCCTCATAAGTTAAATCTTCAAGCAATCTTGTCTCTATATAGTCAATTGCTTTATTCAAGCTACCTATCCACTCCATTTAACCACCTCCTACAAGAATATAATATCAAGATTATCACTCATGTTCCTGTCATGAATTGCTTTCATTTGTCTGTGTGATATATCTAATAAATTAACTTAAATATTTTCATATCACCATATTCCTATTTTAAAAACTCTTCAACCGTTCTAGCTAAATACGACTGAATCTAAATAAGTAACGTCCTCAGATTCTTATTTTTCTTCTCTATTATATCTCAACCCAATATCTTTGAATTATATTTCCATCTTCTTCAACTTCATTTTCTAAAACTCCGCCGTTGCTCACAATTGTTTTTGCAGAACCTATATTATCTTTATCACAAGTAATTAATGCTTTATCAATACCTAACTCCTTAGCAATTGGCAGGGCTAAAGATAACATTAATGAAGCATAGCCTTTTCTTCTCTCTGAAGGACGAATTCCATATCCTATATGTCCGCCAGCCATAAGTAAATGTTCATTTAAGTAATGCCTAATATTCACTGCTCCTATAATTTTCCCGTCCTCTGAAACCAAAAAGTAGGTGTGTGCAGGTACAAAGTCCTTAGAACACGTTTCCTTACTTTCAAATCTATAGGTCTGTTCTAACCAACTTTTATAATCCATATCTAATAATCTTGCTGCATATGGCACAATTTTTTCATTATTTAATTCCCACTCATTAGCAAAATCATAGTAGCTTTCTTCCATAGTTTCATTTGGTCTTAATAATTTTAATTTCATTTTTACATCCCCCATTACTTACCTATTTTTCTTAAAAATATATGTAACAAAGAAACCTCTTTCATCTTCACTTTCATTATAAGTAATTAAATCAAAAAACTCCTTTAAAACATCAAAATCCCTTGACTGAATTAAATCCTCTTTTCTAATTTTAAAATCAACTTTATGCTTATGTCCAAACCCACAAACAAATAATATCCCTCCATCACTTATATGTTTGTCCATACATTTTACTTGATCTTTATTTAATCTGTAATGATTAACCACAACATTATCAAATACCCCAATATCATTTAGTGCATTATCCTTAGCTAAATCAACCTGTTTTGTTGTAATCCTATAATTCTTTCTTTCAGCAAATCTATTTAACCTTTCAAGAGCTTTAACACTAAAATCAATGCCAGTTACCTCAAAACCTTTTTCCAATAAAAGTAAAGTATTTCTTCCATCTCCACAGGCAACATCAAGAACCGAACCTTGTTTAAACCACGTTATATTATCTTCCAAAGATTTTTCAGGATCTAAAGGTGCATCACTTCTAATTTCAAATTTCTTATCCCAATACTTCTCATTCCCCATATACTCCATATAGTAACCTCCAACTAATCTATCTAATAATTATACTTCACAACATTTTATATTTCCACAATATTCAAACACATTAACTTTTACTTTTGTTTTATTTTATAACTCATAGTATTATTATAAAATAAAGCAAAAGCTATATCCCATAGAATTCTCTAGGAATATAGCTCTTATTATTAGCTTATTTATTTATAAATTAATCTCTACCAAATAAACCTTTTTTGTGTTTTTTCTTTTCTAGTGCTGCTACATCAACAGTTTCACCACAAGCTTCCATGAAAGCTTTTAGTGCTTCCTCTTGGTCAGAATTTAGAGATTTAGGAACATCTACTATTACTTTTACGTAGTGATCTCCTCTTCCTGTTGAGTTAACTCTAGGAACACCTTTTCCTTTTAATCTAAATACAGTTCCTGGCTGAGTACCTGATGGAACCTTATAGGTAACATCGCCATCTACTGTTGGCACTTTAATATCTGTACCAAGAGTAGCTTTCGCAAAGGAAATATGAGTATCCATATGGATATCATTACCCTTACGTTTAAAGATGCTGTGAGTCATAACTCTAATATTGATGTATAAGTCTCCTGTTGGTCCACCATTTTCGCCTGCTTCACCTTGGCCCCTAAGTGGCATTACATTTCCTGTATCTACTCCAGCTGGAATATTTATAGTTATGCTTCTAGTTTTTCTTTCTTTTCCAGTTCCTCTACAAGTTGTACACGGATCTTCGATTATTTTACCATTTCCATGACATGCATCACATGTAGCTGTAGTAGACATAATTCCAAGTGGAGTTCTTCTTTGAACTTGAATCTTACCTCTTCCACCACATTTGCTACAAGTCTTTGGAGAAGTTCCAGTCTTAGCTCCACTTCCTCCACAACTCTCACATTTTTCTCTTCTAGTAACCTTAATTTCCTTTTCACATCCAGCCATAGCTTCTTCAAAGGTTAAAGTTATATCTACTTCTAAATCTGCACCCTTTCTTGGGCCATTTTTATTTGCAGAACCACCAAATCCTCCTCCGAAGATATCTCCAAAGATGTCTCCAAAGCCGCCGAATCCTCCAAAGTCAAAACCATCAAATCCAGCTCCACCAGCACCATTAAAGTCAGCAGTACCAAATTGGTCATATCTCTGTCTCTTCTCTGGATCTGAAAGCACTTGATATGCCTCATTTACCTCTTTGAATTTTTCTTCTGCCGCTGCATCCCCTTGATTTCTATCTGGGTGATACTGTAGAGCCGCCTTTTTAAAGGCTTTCTTTATTTCGTCTTCGCTTGCACTCTTATCTATTCCAAGAACTTCATAAAAATCCTTATTCGCCATATTGAAAATTTCACCACCTATTTTACTTACTTAGCTCTTAGCCTCCTAATAATAATTCTAGTTATGTATAGGGACTTAAGAGAAGTTTCCATAATATCTTAAAACATATTCTTTATAATTTCAACTTTTTAAAAGAAACTCATTCTCATATTCATTCGAATGGGTGCTCAAAGAGTACGTTCGAATGATTAAATCATGCGTGTCCTTTAGGTAAAAATTTAGATTCTCACTTAACTTCAGCTTGCTAAATTCCGCGTGCCCTTTAGGGTATAGATTTAGAGCTTCACTTAAGCCATCACTTCTATAATATTTATAACCTCAAATTAAGGGATGATTTTTACGTCATCCCTTATTGAATCATATTAATTACTTACTTTTAAGGAAACTTCCGTACCTTTTTCTTCAACTTTAGAAAGCCAGCCTTTGGTATCCTAGTCTACTTTGAAATCAGCATCTACAACATTGTCATCTTGTGGTGCATCATTTCCTGGTGCTCCTCCACCCATGTTGTTTGGATCAAATCCTTCTGCTCCTGGTGCTCCGCCTTCAGCTTGGTAAACTTTTGAAGAAACAGCATAGAACTCCTGTGTTAACTCTTCAGTAGCCTTCTTAATAGCTTCTAAATCTTCTCCATCTTTAACTGATTTTAGAACTTGAACTCTTTGCTCAACCTTAGCTTTATCTTCAGCAGAAACTTTATCGCCTAAATCAGCTAAAGCTTTCTCTGTTTGATATACCATTTGGTCAGCAGTATTTTTAACTTCTATACCTTCTTTTCTCTTCTTATCTTCTTCAGCAAATCTCTCTGCTTCATTTACAGCATTTTGGATTTCGTCATCACTTAAGTTAGTTGAAGCTGTGATTGTAATATTAGCTTCTTTTCCTGTTCCTTTATCCTTAGCTGCAACTTTAACGATACCGTTAGCATCTATATCAAAAGTAACTTCGATTTGAGGTATTCCTCTTGGAGCTGATGGAATTCCAGAAAGAGTGAATCTTCCTAAAGTTTTGTTGTCAGCTGCCATTTGTCTTTCACCTTGAACAACGTGAATTTCAACTGAAGTTTGACCATCTGCTGCAGTAGAGAACACTTGGCTCTTCTTGCTTGGAATTGTTGTATTTCTTTCGATTAATGCAGTAGCAACTCCACCTAAAGTTTCAATTCCTAGAGTTAATGGTGTAACATCAAGAAGTAATACGTCTTTAACGTCTCCAGTTAAGACTCCACCTTGAATAGCTGCACCCGCTGCAACACATTCGTCTGGGTTAACACCTTTTGAAGGCTCTTTTCCAGTAAAGTTCTTAACAGCTTCTACAACTGCTGGTATTCTTGTAGATCCACCAACAAGTACTATCTTATCTATTTCACCAATTGAAAGTCCTGCATCATTTAACGCTTTTTTCATTGGTTCTATTGTTCTTTGAACTAAGTCATGAGTTAACTCGTTGAATTTAGCTCTTGTTAGAGTCATATCTATGTGTTTTGGACCTGTAGCATCAGCTGTTATAAATGGTAAGTTGATGTTTGATTGAGTAGCAGATGATAATTCAATCTTAGCTTTCTCAGCAGCTTCTTTTAATCTTTGAAGAGCCATCTTATCATTTCTTAAATCAATTCCATTTTCAGCTTTGAAAGTCTCAGCTATATAATTCATTATTTTTGTATCAAAGTCGTCTCCACCAAGGCGTGTGTCTCCGTTTGTAGATTTAACTTCGAAAACTCCATCTCCAAGTTCTAGAATAGATACGTCGAAAGTACCACCACCAAGGTCATAAACGAATATTTTTTGGTTTGTATCCATTTTATCAAGACCATAAGCAAGAGATGCTGCTGTTGGCTCGTTGATTATTCTCTTAACATCAAGACCTGCTATTCTTCCAGCGTCTTTAGTTGCTTGTCTTTGGCTATCGTTGAAGTATGCAGGTACTGTGATAACTGCTTCTGTTACAGTTTCTCCAAGATAAGCCTCTGCATCAGCTTTTAATTTTTGAAGTACCATTGCTGACATTTCTTGTGGAGTATATTCTTTTCCATCTATATTTACTTTGTGGTTAGTTCCCATTTCTCTTTTTATAGAAATTATTGTTTTATCTGGGTTAGTGATTGATTGTCTTTTTGCAACCTGACCAACTAATCTTTCATCATTTGCCATGAAAGATACTACTGATGGAGTAGTTCTTGCACCTTCAGCGTTTGGTATAATAACTGGGTCTCCGCCCTCCATTACTGCTACACATGAGTTAGTTGTTCCTAAGTCAATTCCTATTATTTTTGCCATTATAATTTCCTCCTAATAATAAAATTATATTTCACTTTGTAAAATTCATTATATGATTTACTTTTTATTTAATTTAATTAGTTTACTACTTTAACCATGCTATATCTTAGCACTTTGTTACCTTTTTTATATCCCTTTAGGAATACCTCTGCAACTTGATTAGCACCTAAATTTTCGTCCTCCACATGCATTACTGCATTGTGTACATTTGGATCGAAATCTCCATCTGCTGCAATTTCCTCAACTCCAAGTTTACTTAAAGAATTACTAAATTGATTAATTGTCATTTCTACTCCTTTTTTTAGATCTTCAATGCTACCATCAACTAAAATAGCTCTTTCTAGATTATCTAAAACAGGAAGTAATTCCTTTAAAACATCAGCACAAGCTTCTGTATATATATTTTCTTTTTCTTTGTTAGTTCTTTTTCTGAAGTTATCATATTCGGCTATAGTTCTTAGCATTTTATCTTTTAAAGCCTCATTTTCATCTTTAAGTTCCTTGATTTCTGCCTTGCGATTTCTAAATATTTTCATCTCGTCTTCACATTCCTGCTCACCTTCTGTAGCATCAACTGCTTCAGTAGTTTCCTCACAAGGAATTCCTTCTCCTTCACATTTCATTGTTTCAGAAGCTTCATTTTCTAGAATTTCACTTGCATTACCTTCAACCTCAGTATTCTTTTGGTCTTTGTTTTCATCAATATTATTTTGCAATGCACTTTCCTCCAATCTACTTACTTGCTTTAGCTAGCTTTTAAAATACCTTTAGCTAAAATTTAAGGCTCATCATATATCTTTGAAATATTTCTATCTATTTCCTCAACTACAGTATCTAATACTGCTACAACCTTGTCGTAGTGCATTCTAGTAGGACCTATAACTCCTATAGTTCCCATGACTCTACCCTTATAGCTATAACTTGCAGTTATAACACTGCAGTCTCTAGCACACTCTACAAAGTTTTCTTTTCCTATACCAATATATATTGGTTCTTCGCTAGCATTAGTTAAAATTTCATTTAGATTTTCTTCATTGTTTATTAGTCCTAAGAAAGCTTTAGCTCTGTCTATGTTATTATACTCGGGATAATCAAATATATTTGTACTACCTTTTGTATAGATTTCACTAGACTCACTTTGTACAAGGCTTTCATGTAGAGCTGGGATTATACTGTCAAAAACTTCTTCATATCCACTCAGTTCATTTCTAAGGTTAACAAGAAAATCTAAGCTTATCTGTTCTATACTAATACCAACTAAAAGTTTGTTTAGAACATTATTAACGCTTATGAGCTTTTCATCATCTACTGGATTGGTTACTTTAATAGTACTATTTTTTATATTACCATTGTCCGTAATCATAGTAGACAATATTAGATATTTTTCAATTGCTAAAAGCTTTATATACTTTATACTAGATTTTTCAGCTGGAGCAAATTTAACTACAGAAGTTAACCTAGTAAAGTTTGAAACAATATCTATTGCGCCTTTAACTATGGCGTCTACTTCATTAAGGGCTATTTCTCTAATCTCCTGACGTATTCCTTCCTTTTCTTCCTCAGTGAGGGTTGGAGGATTCATAAGCCTATCAACATAAAGTCTATATCCCTTATCTGAAGGTCGTCGTCCAGAGGAGGTATGAAGCTGTTCTAAATATCCCATTTCTTCTAGGTCAGCCATCTCATTTCTGATGGTAGCCGAACTTATACCTAAATCATATTTCTTAGATATGGTTCTTGAACCTACAGGCTCTCCGTATGTTATATAATCAGTTATTATGGCCTGCAAGATTTTTATCTTTCTTTCATCCATATCCATGTTATCACCTCTTTGTTAGCACTCACTTCTTATGAGTGCTAATGACTATATTTAAAAAATATCACTTTCCTAATACGTTGTCAATAGTATTCATACTTTTTTTACAAAATAAAATCTGACATTACTTGATTACTAAATTCAATTCCCTTAGATGTTAGAAACAACCTCTGATTTTCTAGTTTTAAAAGTCCCATATTTATATGTTTTTCTATGACATCTTCATATTTTTCAAAGATTGAAACTTTAAAGCGCTGCTTAAACTTTTCAATGCTTACTCCCTCAACCAGTCTCAATCCAAGGAACATAAATTCCTCAATATCATCCTTCTCAGAGTTTTTAATTTCCTCAACAATTCCAGAGTTTTCATTTTTCATATCCACTATATATTTTTCTATATTACTCTCATTTCTATACCTGATTCCATCTAAATAAGAATGGGAAGATGAACCACACCCAATATAATTTTCAAGATTCCAATAAATCTTGTTATGTTTGCAATCTAATCCATCCTTAGCAAAGTTTGAAATCTCATACTGATGATATCCATTATGCTTCAAGAATTCTATAGCTCCTGCATACATATCTCTCTCAACATCTTCACTTGGTAAAAGTAAGCTGTCACTTTCATATAAGTTATAAAATTTAGTTCCCTCTTCTATTATTAAGCTATAACAAGATAAATGTTCCGGATTTAGCTTCACAACCTCTTCAAGGCTTTCCATCCACTGTGCAAGACTTTGTTTTGGAAGTCCAAACATTAAATCAACATTTATATTATTAAAACCAGCTTCCCTAAGCATGGCATAGCTTTTCTTAAAATCATCAATAGTATGAATCCTACCTATAGCCTTCAGATGAGCATCTTGGACTGCTTGAAGCCCCATAGAAATTCTGTTAACTCCTATTTCCTTAAAAATTTCTAATTGTTCCACTTTAAATGAATTCGGATTTCCCTCTACTGTAAACTCAAAATTTTCTTTTACAAAATTTAATTTTTTTATACTTTTAGCTATAATTTTCCAACCCTCTATACACAAATAGGTGGGAGTACCCCCACCTATAAATATTGTGCTTATTAACTTGTCCTGGCAAGTATTCTCAATCTCTTTACTAAGAGCCTCGGCATAATTAATCATTAATGCCTCCTTGCCACTAAAAGAAGGAAAATCACAGTAGAAACATTTATTTTTACAAAATGGAATGTGTATATATAATGCTACTGTATTCATTTCTATTTCTCCTTATTAATCAACCTTTAAAACTGCCATGAATGCTTCTTGTGGTACTTCTACACTTCCCACTTGTCTCATTCTCTTCTTACCTTCTTTTTGTTTCTCAAGAAGTTTCTTCTTTCTTGATATATCTCCACCGTAACATTTAGCAAGTACGTCTTTTCTCATAGCTTTAACTGTTTCTCTAGCTATAACCTTAGCTCCTACTGCTGCTTGTATTGGAATTTCAAACATTTGTCTTGGGATTATTTCCTTAAGCTTCTCAGCCATTACTCTTCCTCTATGGTAAGCTCTATCAGTTGGCACTATCATAGATAATGCGTCAACGATTTCTCCGTTTAGAAGAATATCAAGCTTAACAAGTTGAGTTCTAGTGTATCCTTTAAGTTCATAGTCAAAGGATGCATATCCTCTTGTTCTAGATTTTAAAGCATCAAAGAAATCATAAACTATTTCGTTAAGAGGAATGTCGTAGTTAATTACAACTCTTGTCTCCTCGATATATTGCATATCAATGAAGGTTCCTCTCTTCTCTTGGCATAACTCCATAATTGTTCCTACATAGTCTGATGGAGCAATGATTGAAGCTTTAACCTCTGGCTCCTCCATGTAATCTATCTCTGATGGATCTGGAAGATTTGTTGGGTTTGTAATTTCTATAAGCTCTCCATCTGTTTTAGCAATCTTGTATATAACAGAAGGTGCTGTAGTGATGATATCCATGTTGAATTCTCTCTCAATTCTCTCTTGGATAATCTCCATGTGAAGAAGTCCTAAGAATCCACATCTAAATCCAAATCCTAAAGCTATAGATGTCTCTGGCTCGAAAGATAGAGCAGCATCATTAAGCTGAAGCTTTTCTAACGCTTCCTTAAGAGTTTCATACTTAGCCCCATCTACTGGATAAATACCACTGAATACCATTGGTATAGCTGGTTTATATCCTTCCATTGCAGTTTCTGTTGGTCTTTTAGCTTCTGTAATTGTATCTCCAGCTCTTGCATCTTTAACATTTCTGATAGCTGCTGTAAGGTATCCAACATCTCCAGCTCTAAGTTCTTCAGTCTTTAATGGGCCTGGAGTAAACACCCCTACCTCAGTAACATCATAAACCTTATTTGTATTCATAAACTTAATCTTAGTCCCAGGTTTAACAACTCCATCAAATACTCTTATATAAGTTACTACACCTTTATAAGTATCGTAATATGAGTCGAAGATTAAAGCCTTTAGTGGAGCTTCTTCATCTCCGCCCGGAGCTGGAATTTTATCTATTACAGTCTTTATGACATCTTCAATATTTAACCCTGTTTTTGCAGATATAAGCGGTGCATCATCTGCAGGAATTCCAATAACATCCTCAATTTCTTGCTTAACCTCTTCTGGTCTTGCACTTTGAAGATCTATTTTATTTATTACTGGAGCAATTTCTAGGTCATGGTCTAAGGCTAAATAGCAGTTTGCTAATGTCTGTGCTTGTATACCTTGAGTAGCATCAACAACTAATATAGCACCTTCACAAGCCGCTAAACTTCTAGATACTTCGTAGTTAAAGTCTACGTGTCCTGGGGTATCTATAAGGTTTAGGATATACTCCTCGCCCTCTTCAGTTCTATGTATAAGTCTCGCTGCTTGAGCCTTAATTGTAATTCCTCTTTCTTTTTCTAAATCCATGTTATCAAGAATCTGAGCTTCCATCTCCCTAGCTGTAAGTGTTCCTGTCTTCTCAAGAAGTCTATCTGCTAATGTAGACTTACCATGGTCTATATGCGCTACTATAGAAAAGTTTCTAATGTGTTTTTGTCTGTTGGTTTGCATCAAATTACCCCCGTAAATTTATATATTACTATACTGATTTTCTAGGTCTTCTCTTAAAATTTTCAACATATTTAAGTTCTAGTTTTATCTCAGTTAAATGTCCTTAACTTCTCATACCAATTAATAAAATAGAAGTTACACGCGATTATATCTATAATATAAATAAATCAAAGTAAATTATACCACAATATTAAGGTTCATTGTCAACTACAACGATTAAAATACCCTTTCCACTATAGTTTCTATACCATTAAAAAAGTTTCCAAACCGACTGCCATTAAATTTAATATTAAACTCTCCCACCTTTAAAGTTATTACAAGTGGGTCTTTGTCCAAAACTGCCTGAAAAGAAGAACTAGGCTTTACTACTTCTGCTAACTCAAGATTAACTTTAAAAATTCCTACACCAACTAATATTACTGAAATAAACAGCATAATTTTTGCCAATGTTTTTGTTTTTGATTTTCTTCTAACCATAATGCAACCCCTTTTGATTAAAAATAAAAAGTACCTCAAATTAATGATGTACTTTTTTTAATACTTTTATACTTCTTTATTTAGAATTTAGATAGGTTGCTAAAACTTTACTTAAATACTCCATAGAATTTTTTGCTTCTTGAAGATTATTCGAATTTGCTCCAACTTCTATCAAAACGGCATTATCACTTAAATCTTGACTATAATAAGCAATACCACTTAGATAAGGATATATATATTTAGTTCTAAACAAATCCGGATAAAGTTCCTTTGCAATCCCTACTATAGATTCAATTTTTTCAAGCTGCGCAGGATATCTTGGGTTTTGCTCTGCAGTTACAAACATAAGCTTAGCTACACTTTTTCCATCTATTGTAGTGGTTATATTGGCCTTATTTGGTACAGCATCTCTATGAAGATCTATTATAAGGTCAAAATCCCCATAACTATTTAAATAGTTAGTTAGAGTTTCACGTGATGCATAATAAGCATTATCATAATCCGCTACATCATGTACAGTTCTATCATGAATAACTGTAAAGCCTAACTTTTCAAGTTCTGCTGCTAATACGTCTCCTACGCCACACACTGTGCTATCAAGACCCGTATTTCCTTCTACATAAGCTTCATTGGTATGAGTGTGATATATCAATATACGTCTCTTAGCATTATCTAGCGGATCTCCCATAATATCAACAGCTTCTTCATTTTCAACTCTATTAATTGAACCATCGTTTAACTTAAATGGATTTATAATAATACTATCTACCGCCTGCGCTTGTTCCTGCACTTGGGAATTATCAACATCTAAATTGTCATTAGTTAAAAAACTTACTTCTTTATTAACTATGTTTAAGGCATTTATAGAAAACTGACCTATGAAACTTGTGTCATCACTATTCTTCTCTGGCTTCAGTGCACTCACCGTAGAACCTATAAGATTTAAGAAGAAATTGCTTCTAACAGCATCTTGAATACTTTCGCCTTTACTCTCCCCTGATGCTACACTTGGCGTGGAGAACACCATGGAAATAATCATGGCAACTATAATTACGAACATCGTCATTCTAGCATTGAATTTACCAACTCTAGTTGACCTTTTGTTTTTCACTTTATCCCCTCCTGTTTAACTCAACTTAAGCATTTCCCGATTAACTTAGTTAAAATATATGAGGGGAATTTTCAATTTATTACACCTAGTTCCTTAGTACCCTTTACACTAGGTTCATTAATATTTTGTAAACATACTAATTAATTTAAATAAGTATTTATATCATCTAGAGTAAGCGCTGGCTGAAGTGCTATGTTTATACCATTTGCTATTACTTTTGACACACTTTCTATAACCTTATCAATTTCTTTAGGGGTTACTACCATACCTCCTAAAGTTGGGTCTAAAACCTCTCTAATCAGTGACTGTCTTTCATCTCTATCAACTTCCTGTAGCATTTTATAGAAATCACTGCCCTTAGTTGAGGATTTAATTAAATTGTCTAAAACCAAATCTATAGTATCATTAGCAACTGTCCCTGCATCTACAACTGTAGGAACCCCGATAGCTATAACTGGAACTCCTAAAGTTTTTTCACTAAGCTCTAATCTTCTATTTCCCACACCTGCTCCTGGGGCTATTCCTGTATCTCCAATTTGGATAGTTCTATTAACTCTCTGGGTTCTTCTTGATGCTAAAGCATCTATACAAATAATTAAGCTAGGTTTAACTCTATCTACTATTCCCTTTATAATTTCGCTTGTTTCCATTCCTGTAAGTCCTAAAACTCCAGGTGATATAGCACAAACTGGTCTAACGCCTTCATCAATTTCATCTGGTACATATTCTTTAAGATGTCTGCTTACCATTATTTTCGAAACAACCTGAGGCCCAACAGCATCAGGAGTTATATTCCAGTTTCCAAGACCAACTACCAACGCAGTCATATCTTCATCCAACTTTATTAATTTAGATAATTCTTTTGCCATTACCTCACTTAATTCAACTATTCTTTGTCCATCATAGTAAACAAACTCTTGAAACTCTAGCGTTACATATTGTCCTTGTGGCTTACCAATACTTTTTGCTCCCTTTTCATTTGTAATTCGAACCCAGGATACTTTAATGTTATTATCTAGATATTCTTCGCCTTCAATTCCATCAATTTCACCCTCATTGGACTCATTGTACATTTCTTTAGATTCTAAAGCTAAATCTGTCCTAACACTATATTCTAGTACTGCCTTATTTTTTTCTTGTTTTTTATCCTGTGATTTGTCCTTTTTCATTGATACACCTCATTTTTAATATTATTGAAACATCCATAAGTAACTACAATTAGGTTATCCCAAAACTTTCTTACTATACTTTGTTAATCTTATAGGTAAATTCTACTTGAAGTACATTTAAATTAATGTTATAATAGCCTATGTTATATGAAACTCGTACGCAGACTTCCCCAAAGCTGCCGCTGAGATATGATAATACTACAAGGGGGTGAATTAATAATGGCAAACATTAAGTCAGCTAAAAAAAGAATAAAAGTTACTCAAGTTAAAACTATGAGAAACACAATGTTAAAATCTTCTTTAAAAACAACTATAAAGAAATTCGAAGTTGCTATATCTAGCAAAGATGCTACTTTAGCACAAGAGAACTTCAAATCTGTAGTTAAAGCCCTTGATATTGCTGCTTCTAAAGGCATAATACATAAAAACAAAGCAGCTAAGAAAAAATCAAGATTAGCAGCTAAGTTAAACGGATTATCTGCTTAATAAATACACCGGTGATTCCACCGGTTATTTAATTTGAAGCAAACTCAGTTTGATTTTTAATAACCTTCATGCGCTTTTGCGTATGGAGGTTTTTTTCTTTGCTTTTAATTAAGATATTTTATTAATCTTAATTAATTTTATCCATAAAAAAATGAATAACACTAAACAATGAACCCTTACAAAAACAAGCACTAAAAAAGAACTCCACCAAGGAGTTCTCACCATAATTTTAAATTTTAAATTTTAAATTTTATATTCTCTCAATTCTAAATTAAATAAACTATTTTTTCATCATAGTTCTTACCATCAGCATTTCAATGGCATTTTTATTATCTACAGATTTACTTTTTATTTCTACTTCTGTTTCGAGACATAGCGTTAAATTCCTTCTTAAAGCTTCTTCTGAGAATCTTTTACTTTGAACTATCATCTTTTCTGCTATGAATGGATTAAGCCTGTATTCCTTAACTATGTCGTCTTTTCTTATACCCTTACCCACTTTCACTCTTATGGCAAATAAAAGCTTAAATTGACGCTCTATCATTGCAAGGATTTTAGGTGGCTTTTCACCTTTATATACAAGTTCATTTAAAGTATCTATAGCGCCCTTAATATTTCTGTCAGATAAACATGATACTAGATTAAAGATATCACTTTCCTTTTCATAGGGTGCCATTTTTATGATGTCATCTCTAGTTATTTCCCTATCCTCTGTATATAAAATCAATTTTTCTATTTCATTTTCAACAATACTCATATTATTTTCTATAATAGAACAGAAGTATGAAAGCTCTGCTTTCCCGATAGATTTCCCTTTTTCATCAAAGATAGATTTAACCTTTGTTTGGAATCCCATACCTTTTAACTTGTCTACCTTAACTACTTCACATACTTTTTCTAGTTTTTTAACTCTATTTCCTATCTTTTCTCTATCATCCTCAAAGATATAATACATCATAAGAACAGTATATGGTGGAATATTTTTTACATAATCCCTTAATTCTTCAATTTCTTTCCCCTTATCATCCTTATTCTTATCTCTTAGGAAGTTAGCTCTATAAACCTCTAAAACTCTATAATCACTCATAAAAGGAATGGTCTCACAGTTATTAATTATAGTATCCATGTCTAACTTATCACCTGACATCCTAGCATAATTTAAATCTATGAATCCACTGCCTTCTACAGTTACCTTCTTTATTTTTTCAATGCATTCTTTTATAAGTCCCTCGTCGGAGCCACAAAACACATAAAAGTTTTTTAACTTATTTTGTTTTATATCCTTCTCAAATTGCTCTAATGTTATCACTGTCTTACCTCCACTCACCTAGACTTATCTATATTAATTCGAACGCTTACTCTATTCATTCTAATGAACATAGTGAGGATAAACCACCCACCCTATAATCTTATATGTACCATAGTAATGTCCATACTTCGTATTCTCATTTTTTTCAACTTCTATTATATCATAATTTTCATAAGAAAATACCCCTGTAGCGTCTTCAGAGTTTTCAGTGATATTATCAATTATTATAAACTTAGATACTTCTTTTTTATAAGCTATTTCAACCTTCATATACCCACCTTGATTTTTAACATGAACAGCATAATTATTTCCTAAATCTAAAGTTAATTCATCCTCAAACTCATCATAAATTCTATCTAAAACCCCATAGTCCTCATAGACACTTTTAATTTTTACCTTTTGAGGACTTATTAAAATATTTTTATTACCATAAAGGACTTGAACTATATCTGCTCTTTTCCCCGAAATAAAGTTCACCTCTGGGAAAACTATATAAGTCTCTTTAATAACCAATAGCATCAAAACTAAAGGTAAATATTTTAGCGAGTTGACTCCTCTTTTAATAAGAACATAGCTGATATATAAGGCTAATATTATAATTCCATGTAAATACGTAAATTCTAGTGGCAGTGGTAACTTATTTATAAGAAGGCCCTCTATAGCCCTTATAATTGTAAAAAGTGAAGTAGCTATGTAAATTAGCCAAGTAAATATTAGTGGAATTTTCATGAATACGAGGAGACCCAGTCCTACTACTAATAAAAATGTGTAGAAGGGAATCAATATTAAATTAGATATAATCCCCCCTAAGCTTACCTTTTTAAAGATAAAAATCATATAAGGCAATGTAAATACCATAGCACTTAAAGTCAAGCTTAATGATGAATTTATCAAATTAGGAAGTTTATAAAGCCGTCTTGTCAGTTTTTTATTTAGAGTAATAATTCCTAGAACTGCTAAAAAACTTAAAACATATCCTACATCTAAAATAGCATAGGGCTTCATCAGAAGTAATACAAAAGCTGCAGTGGCCAATGCTGATAGTTGGTCATACTTTCTCCTTACAGGAGTACTCATAACCATTAGTACTATCATTATAAACGCTCTTACTGTGGACGCTTTACCACCAGTGAAAATCACATAAACAAGTAATAATAAAAGAGCGAACTTGGAACCACACATTTTCTTTAACACACCATAAATCAAAGCTACGTGGAGTCCTGAGACACTTATTATATGAGATATTCCTAGAATATTAAATTCTTCTCGCCTTTCATAATCAATATAACTAGAATCACCACAACTTAAAGCTAAAATCACGCCAGCTCCGTCTTCATCAAGTGCCACTGAAAGCTTCCTATAAAGTTCTGACTTTAACTCATAGCCCTTAAAAATCAAATCTTTCTTTAGTGGCTTATAGTCATCTACACTATAATTTCCTATGATTCCTTTAGTATAATCTGCTTCCTTTTGAAACTCTCCCTTTAGAACATACTTCCTTCCAATTTCGATATCACTGTCTTCTCCCCAAGGTTCATCTATGATAATTTTAAGATTTTTATTTTCATAAGTTCCAATATAATAACCAATGTCATTAAGTTAAGACTTTGTGGCATTAATACCCAAAGAGACAAGTATG
>DALZNT010000011.1:0-51235 GCA_032005505.1 Clostridium sp.
TACATATTTTTAAATATATATATTTTATTGTAAAGTTCTATTCAAACATATTCAATACATTTAACAGAAAATAAACATATTATTCTTTTTGTATTATTTTACATTTATAGTATAATTATTATATAATTACATTATATTGTATTGTTTCATTAGGGGTGATGATATGAAAAAAGGTGCTATCTATATTTTTTTCAGTACTTTGTTATTTAGCTCAATGGAGATTGTCTTAAAAACTGTATCCTCTGACTTTAATCCAATTCAACTTACCCTATCACGTTTTTTAATAGGTGGTTTAGTTTTACTACCTTTTGCATTAAGAATCCTTCGCAAAAGAGAGCTATCTCTTTCCTTAAAGGATATTAAATATTTTTCGTTATTAGGATTTATATGTGTTGTCATCAGCATGATGTTCTATCAGTTAGCAGTTATTAATACTAAGGCCTCTGTAGTTGGAGTGTTATTTAGCTGTAATCCTATCTTTGTAATGTTTTTAGCATACTTTATTCTTAAAGAAAAAATAAATAAATTTAATATAATATCTTTGGTTTTAGAAATCTCAGGCATTTTAATTATTATAAATCCAATTAACACCAAACTTTCTATCACCGGTATTGCTTTTACTCTATTAGCTGCTGTTACCTTTGCAACCTATGGTGTTTTAGGTAACAGAAAATGCTTAAAGTTTAGTAGTGTTGTAGTAACTTGCTTTAGCTTTATCCTTGGTAGCTTGGAAATGTTAGTTTTAACCCTAATTACTAGGATAGATTTCATCTCTAATTTTTTAACTTCTCATAATCTTGGTATATTTGCAGATGTACCGATTTTAACTGGATATTCTTCAAGTAATATCCTATATGTAATATATATATTTATTGGTGTAACTGGTCTTGGCTATGTATTTTATTTTAAGGCTATGGAGGAAACCTCCGCAAATACAACTTCACTAATATTTTTCTTTAAGCCTATCCTTTCACCAATCCTTGCCCTAATAATACTTAAAGAACCAATACCTTTTAATATGACTATTGGTGTTATATGTATTCTTATCGGTTCAATAATTAGCATTCTTCCATCAATGATAAATCACCATAAAATTGCTTCTATATCTGAGTTATCTAACTCATGATTATTTATAAATTAATACTTAAATAGAAGGTACCTCTCTTAGTAGAAAGGTACCTTCTTATTTTTATATTCACTTAGCGCCCTAGGTTCATTAGTATATTAGTTATCCTAAGCATTGTAGTAAGTCCTCTAAATTATGTCTTAGTTCCTCTGCTTTATCCTTTGAAATATTCATTTTGCAGAATACCTCACCAGGAACATCTAAAATTTCACTCTTCAACTTAAATCCATCTTCTGTTAGATTTACTATAACCACTCTATCGTCATTTACATCTCTATGTCTAGTTATAAGGCCTCGGTGTTCAAGCTTTTTAAGTAGTGGTGTTAAGGTTCCTGAATCTAAGTGTAATCTTTGACCAATTTCCTTAATCGTCATCTTTTCCTCTTCCCATAATACAATCATTGCTACATACTGAGTATAAGTAAGATTGTGCTTATCAAGAATTGGCTTATAAAGCTTTATTACCTCCCTTGAAGACGCATATAGTGCAAAACATATTTGATTTTCTAACTTAATACAATCACAATTGCTCATTATAAATTCTCCTAAATCCAATAACCTATTTTGCTTCTTCTTTTTTTAGCACATCTACATATGAAACTGCTGATAGTGCTGCTATATTTCCTTCGCCTGCAGATTTTATATATTGATATGGTTTTCCAACAATATCTCCTGCTGCAAAACAACCACTTAAATTAGTTTTCATTAATCTATCTACTTCAACATGGTTATCTGTAATTTTTAATCCCGGAACTAGTTGTCCTGGAGAAATACTATCTCTTAGAATAAATAATCCATCGGTTTCAATTTCTCTATTCTTTAAAACTAACTTCTCTACCTTACCGTCTCCAACTATTTTAACTGGAGTATCTCTAACTATTTCAATAGAACTATCTACCTCAACCTCTTCTTTATATGTCGGTATATAGTATACTTTTGATGCTATTGTACTTATAAAGTTAGCTTCTTCTTCTTCTTTTTTACTATTAGAAATTATTGTAACTACTTTATCCTTATAAAGAGGAGCGTCGCAAGTAGCACAGTATCCAACACCTTTTCCAAGTAACTCTTCTTCACCCGGGAATAACTTTCCATATTGAATTCCTGTAGCTAAAATTACAGAAGTTGCTTCGTAAATTTTATCATTTACCATAAGCGCAAAGTATTTACCCATAGCATAGATATTATTAACTTTTTCATTAGTTATTTTAATATCCATTGCCTCTATATGCTTTGCAAACTCTTCTTTAATTTCTTTACCACTCTTACCATAGAAACCTAAATAGTTATTTATCTCATGAGCCTTAACTAGTTTTCCTGAAAGCTCATCATTTCCAAATATAATAAAACTTTTTTTTCTTATTTTTGCATTTAGTGCTGCTGATATCCCCGCTGGACCGCTTCCCACTATTGCAATATCATATCTTTCAGCCATAATTCTATCCCTTCAAAGTTCCATTTTTTATAGGTGAGATTCTACCATTTGCTTTATTTGCTCTTTTGGAATAAATCCAACGTTTGAAGCTACCTTTTCTCCATCTTTAAAAACTATTACTGTAGGTATTGATGCAACCTTATAAGTCATTGCTATATCAGGACTTTGGTCTACATCAACCTTTACGAAGTTAACATTTCCCATTTCAGTTCCTAATTCTTCAAATATTGGAGCTAACATTTTACATGGTCCACACCAGTTAGCAAAGAAATCTACTACTACTACACCGCTTTTTATTTCTTCTTTAAATTCATTTGAGTTAACTATTTTTGACATATTTATTCCTCCTTAGGTTAAATCAATTTATAAAAATTATATTTTTATAAATTAAATTTTATACAATTTAATTTGTTAATTCTAATTTACCTCATAACAGTTAAAATGTCAAGCAAATATTTTTCATTAATAATATTATTTCAAAAGTTTAATATTTTTATTTATGTTTATAAATAAAATTCCTACACGAACAATAACCAAGCTATATGTTATAATATAGGAATTTTATTGTAGCTTATATATCTTTTAAATTGATAATCTAGTTTAACGTTAAAGCTCCATCATCAAGATTAAGTATTTTTTTACTTGATTTAGCAACTTTCAAATCATGAGTAATCATTATTATTGTATTGCCTGCATCATTAAGTCTTTTAAATAATTCAAGAATTTCCTTTCCTGTGTTTGAATCTAACGCACCTGTTGGTTCATCTGCTAAAAGTAAGGCTGGTTTTGTAACTAAAGCTCTAGCAATAGCTACTCTTTGTTGTTGTCCACCAGATAGTTCATTTGGCTTATGTTCAATTCTATCTAATAACCCAACCATTTTAATACTTTCTTCTGCTACCTTAGTTGCCTCTTTGCTTGACATACCACGAATTAAAAGAGGCATTTTCACATTTTGTAGTACTGTGTATTGACCTATTAGATTATATTTTTGAAATATAAATCCAATATTATTATTACGTATTTTGGATAATTCATTATCATCACACTTATTTACTTCAACATCATTAATAAAATATTCTCCATTATCAAAGTTATCCATACAACCTACAATATTCATTAATGTAGATTTTCCTGATCCTGAAGCTCCAAGTATTGCAATATAATCACCTTTATCTACAGTAAGATTAATATTTTTAAGTACGTGTAGAGAAGATTCTCCCCTAGTATAAAATTTATTTACATTATTTAATCTAACAATTTTACCCATAACCACTATTCCAATATTTCTATTTTAGAAATCGTTCCAGCTGTAGGCTCTGTATATACAATTACCACTGATCCATCTTTAATATCACTTATTTTACCATCTTTTCCTGTTATAAGATCTATTACAGTTACCCCTCCTGGAATTGTAATATTTTCAATTTCACCAGTGTATTCTAGCTCCATCTTTTTCTTATTTGCGTCACCTGAAACAAATTCCTTATTTTCTCCTGTCATAGCTTCAGTCAAACCTGCAGCCGGTGTACTTTCCTCTGAATTGTCTTCTTCCTCTTCTTCATCACCTATTCCGATTGCATCTCCATTAGCTATTTCTAACTCAATTTCATTACCTAATATACTTTTTACCTTTCCAAAATATTCTACCTTGTCAACACTAACATCTTCTTCTGCCTGCTTCTTAGGAGAACATCCCCCTACTGTTGTCATCATCAAAACACTTAATGCTATTACTAAAATTTTTTTCATTTTATTACTTCCTTTCATTTTTGAAATTTTATTGTATTAATATTTTTTTAATACCTATTCATAATTTAATGCTTCAATTGGTTTTAATTTCGCTGCTTTATATGCAGGATATAACCCAAATACAGTCCCAGTTATAATTGCAAAAGCTAGTGCTATAAGTTTTCCAGAAACAGATGGCGATATAGGTATTTCTGTATATTTCATAAGTGGAGTAATAGCATAACTTAAAACAACTCCTACACACCCACCAAATATACTAATAATTATTGACTCTAAAAGAAACTGCCCCATTATATCACCACTTGAACTTCCTAGTGCTTTTAATATACCTATTTCCTTTGTACGCTCTTTTACTGATACAAACAAAACATTCATTATTCCTATTCCTCCAACTATAAATACTATAGTTGCAACGGAAATAAGTAGCATATTCATAGTTTTAGCAGATTTACTAGCTGCCTCTATACGACTTCCTGCATCTTCTAATATATAACCACTACTATCCTCTAAAACATAATCTAGCGTACTTTTAACTTCTGCCATTGCCGTCTTAACTAATTGTAAATTATCTGCAAGTGCTACAATCTGCGGTATAGTGTATTTATCGAAAACATATTTATCTGCTGTAGTAAAAGGTATAAATACAGAATCATCTGGATTTAACCCTTGAAGCCCTTCACCAGTTCTTTCCAGAACCCCAATTATTAAATAATTTTTATTATTTACTCTTATGTTATTACCGACTGCTTCTTCTGCTACTTTAAAATACTTTTTTGCAATCCCATCACCTATAACTACTACGTTTGTTTCATCTTCAACATCTATATCTGTTATATTTTCTCCACATATAATATTTAGATTTGACACCTCTGAATATCTATCTGTCACACCTACTATTGGCATATAATCTTTCTGACCATTTAATGTGACTTCCTTATTCGTTTCTCCTCTAAGATAAATTTCTGAAATAGTTGTGCTCTCTTCTTTAATTTGCTCCATATTTTCCATGGTGATTCTTGGTATTTCATCCAAATCTAAATTTTCTCCTTGAGAATAATCAGGATTAACATAAATAGTTTCTGCACTTAATCCACTAAATTGTAATTTTATATTATCCTCTCCACCTTTGCCTATTGCAATTACCATTACAATAGTGGCAGCTCCAACAATTATTCCTAATGAAGTTAAAAGCACTTTAATTTTATTTTGCATAATATTAATTAATACAATCTGTAAAGTTTCAATAAACTTCATATTTTATCCTCCAATAACTACAACATCACCAGCAATTAATCCACTAATGACTTCACTATATTTTCCATCTGAGAACCCAGTTGATATTTCTACAAGTTTTAAAGTTCCATCCTCATTCTTTATTTGTACAAATTGTTTTCCATCTTTTAATATAATTGCCTTATCTGAAATCATAACTACATCTTTAACTGCTTTTAAAATAAACGTTGCTTCTAATGTCATACCATCAACAAGTTGTTGTTCACTCTCATCTAATGAGATTATTACTTCGTAAACATTATCTGTTCCTTGTTGGTTTGGTTTCAAACTTATTTCATTTACTTTTCCACTAAAAACTTCATCTTGAAAAGCAGAAATTTTCAAATCAACTTCTTGTCCATCTTTAATTTTAACAATATCATTTTCACCTATAGTTACTTTTGCAAGTATTTTACTCGAATTACCTATTTTAACCACAGGCTTATCTAGTGTTGTTATAGCATTTGCTGTATAACCTACAGATGAAACTACACCATCACATTTTGCATATAATATTGATTCTTCTTTTAATACTCTTAATTTCTCAATATCACTATTAATTTTATCTACTTCTATTTGCGCGAGTTTAATTAAATTGTCAGCATCTCTTAGAGCCGAATTATTTATTTCATCATTAAGAACCTTATCTTTTCCTTCCTGTTCTAATTTATTTTCACGCTGCAATTCTATGTTTTCCAAATTTTTGTTTTCATCATTTAATTGAGATTCTATATTTACTTTTTCATTATTTAACTCAATCTGTTTTTGTTTCAATTGTTCTATCTGTGATTTATCACTTTCATCATTTTCCGACAATTCTCCCAACCTTTTTTCAACAGATTCAATTTCTACTTTTATCTTTTCTAAATTATTTTCTAATTTGCCTATTGCTGTAGCAACTTGATTTTTTTCATTTTCATATTGATTTTTACTATCTGAAACTGTACTATTCCAAGCTTTTTTATTATTTAAATTTGTAGTATTTTTCGAATTCTTCGCTTGTTCAAGTGTTATATTAGCCTTTGCTAATGATTGATTAAGTTCTTCTAATTTTCCATCTATGAATTCACCAGAAATACTAGCAAGCTTATCTCCTGACTTTACACTTTGTCCTTCTTTAATAAATATTTCACCAATTGTTACTACTTCATTAAAATTATATTCTACAGTTTCAAACGCTAATGTTCCACCTCCATTAACTCCCACAATAATATCACCCTGTTTTACAGTGTATTCTCTTAAGTTTATAACTGGATTTTCTGCACCTTGTGCTTTTATACTTGCTATTCCTATTACTGATACAAAAGCCACCACACCAGTTATAATTGCGACATGTTTTTTAGATAATTTCTTAATCTTCACGTATATTCCACGCCCTTTCTTTAATAAACCAACCCGTTAACTTAATAATACTAAAGAGCGTATAAAGTTTCCGTTAAGTAAATGTAATTAATTACTAAAAATCATTATATTTTAATTTTCATTATACTTTCAAAATATAACATTAAATATTAATACAATTAATTAATCTCCTCTTTATTTTTAATCACATACCCTATCCCAACAATATTTTCAATAACTTCATCATCTATATTAATTTTAAGTTTTTTTCTAAGAGAATTAATATGAACTCTAACAGAATTACTAAACATGTCAATCCCGTTATCCCAAATATGTTCTATGAGCTCTTCTTGACTTATTACTTTATTCATATTTTTCATTAGATACTCTAAAATAGCAAATTCTTTTTTTGTTAATTTTATAAACCTATCATCAATAAATACATTTCGTAATTTAGTATCTACTTTCAAATTGTTATATTTTAATACTGTATCTTCTTGTATATATTTTATTCTTATTAAAGAACGTATTCTAGCTTCTAATTCTTGAAAATGAAATGGCTTAACTAAATAACCATTGGCACCTAAATCTAAACCTCTTACTCTATCTTCTACACTTGAACGCGCCGTAAGTATTAAAATCTTTACTGATTTATCTACTTTTCTTACATTTTTCAAAATATCTATTCCATCCATATTAGGTAAGCTCAAATCAAGAATAATAAGATCATAATCATTTATAAGAGCTAACTCTAACCCCTCTAACCCATCTTCACTTGTATCAACTGCATACCCATCTATTTTTAACCCTTCTTCAATAGCTTCTAATAAATCTACTTCATCTTCAATAATTAATATCCTCATAATATATGCCCCTCTCCGTACAATGTAATCATAGCATTTCATAGAAAACTAAATTCATTTCTAACAAACATTAAAACTCAAATCATAAATTAAATTTTCGTAGGCCTTTGAAATCAGGAACCATTTAAGCTAATCTACCTTAGAATTCATAAGCAAATATTTCTAAAAAATAAAGCGCTAGCTAACACCGCTTATATAATAGATTTTTCTGCAATTATTCATGTTTTAAAATAGCCTTTTGCCATATCTATTTTTTTAAAATTATTTCTTTAATCTTTTACTTGACTATTATTAACTGTTCTTTTCACATTTAACTCGTATTCAAATATTAATTATACCTATCTTCAGATAAAGTTTCTGTTAAGAAAATTCTTAATATATTAAAAGTGTTGTGATTAATGAATTTAAACTAGTTGCCCTTATAACATTGTTCTCATCGCTTCTAGAATTTCTCATGATGGTGAATCTAACTAGCTGGAGGATATTTAGCTGTTAGCTGTATATCTTATAATTTCAGCTTAATTTTTCATCTTATAATCATATAAAACGATAAAAAAATAAGCTAGACATGAAGCCTAGCTTATTTTTTATGCTATATTTTTTTAACGAATTCTGATTTTAGTGACATAGCTCCAAATCCATCAATTTTACAATCAATATTGTGATCTCCATCAACTAAACGTATATTTTTTACTTTTGTTCCTTGCTTTAATGCTGATGAAGCACCTTTTACTTTAAGATCCTTAACTATTGTTACAGAATCACCATCTTTTAATATATTTCCGTTGGCATCTTTAACAACTAATTCACCTTCATTGTTGCCTTCTGATCCTGCAGTCCACTCATGTCCACATTCTGGGCAAACAAGAAAAGTTCCATCATCATATGTATATTCTGAATTACATTTTGGGCAATTTGGTAACTTATCCATACTATCATTTCCTCCATTCGTTATTGTTAATTCTGTTATATAAGAATTAAGTGTAATTCCCTCTACAACTTCGTAAAAATATCCAACTACGAACTTGAAATTTAAAATACATAGGGAGTTGTACAAGTCTATATAATATCATAGTATACCCATATTGACAAACCTCCATTAGATTTTATGTATCCTAAAACTATTACTAATTCTTCAGTTTCTTTATAATCACCCTATACACTTATACTAATATTTGAAAATAAAAAAAGGTTGTAGTATAAACTACAACCCATAACAATCTAAAATTATCTTCTATTTTGCTCTTTTTTAGCTCTTCTGCAAGATGCACATCTTGTTGGCTCGTTATCGAATCCTTTTTCTTTGTAGAACTCTTGCTCTCCTGTTGTGAATATGAATTCGTTTCCGCAATCTCTGCATACCATTGTTTTATCTGTCATAATATATCTCTCCTTAAATTAAAGATTCTAAATGGATAATAATAATCTCTAATTTACGAGAAACTACTTATCTAAATGAAACTTATTTTTTTGTTAGCATATTTGCTACTTACTTAGTATAACACACTACTAACTTTATAACAATGCTTTTCAAAATATTTACTTTAAAATAAACAATGTAATTTTCTTATGTAATATCTATTACTAAACCTATTTTTATCATTCCATTTTATTCTGTTATAAAAGTAATTTGTGAATTCCTCTAGTTCTTTTAATTTTTTCCTTAATTACTGGTTAAAATAACATAAGTATTAAATCTTTTAGATAAAGGAGAATATTTTATATGGACTTTTTATATAGTCAGGAAACACTTACCACCCTTGACTGGATACTTCGTGCTATTATAGCTTTTTTCTTTTTGCTGACTGTTGCAAAGCTCTTAGGACAACGTTCCATTTCTCAATTAAGACTACTTGATTTTGTTATTACTTTAGTAATTGGTAATATTATTGCCCATCCATTATCTGATGAAAAACTTGGATTAAAAGGCTCCATGATTACAACACTTGTATTAGTTATCCTATATCTTGGTGGAATATTTGGCACTTTTAAGTTTCCATCCCTTAGAAGACTTATTAATAATTCACCAATTACCATTGTTCAAAATGGTGAAATCCTTTATAACGGATTAAAAAAAGCAAGAATATCAATCGATGTATTATTAGAAGAATTGCGTGAGGAAAAGGTAGAGGATGTGAAAAAGGTAGCATTAGCAATCTGGGAGCCTGATGGGAAAATTTCTGTTTTTTTGCATCCAAAATACGAATCGATTACGCCTTCATCCTTGCATATAGAAACGGAACCTTTTAATTTTCCAATAACAATTATTAAAGAAGGTAAAATTAATTTCAAGGAGCTAAAAGGACTTCATAAAGATGAAGGCTGGGTTATTTCCAAATTAGAAAGTATATATCAAACTGGGGTAAAAAATGTTTTGCTTGCTACCCTTGATAATAAAGATAACCTAAAAGTTTTTTTATATAAGTAATCTATTGAGGCTTAAACATATCCATTTATATACAGATTAGTTCAAGCCTCTTTTATTCTAAAAATCTCATTTACTTATGGTACGGTTCGCCGTAATAACTATAAATGAGGTTTATTCTTCACTTTATATCCTTATATTTATACTACATAATTATGGTATACTATCCAAGGTTAAAACTAAAGATTCCGTAGAGGATGGGAAGGCTTACCCTTCGAAAATGTCGTTAAACAATTGGTATATAGTTTTTACTACCTTCTTCATTTGATAAATCCTTCATAAGCTTACAAAGTTCTATTATTGTATTCTCTAAATATTCTTGATCCAGATAAGCAAAACATATTCTTAATTTATTAAATTCCACCTCATTAGGATAACATATAGTACCAGGTAAAAAAGAAATATTTTTAGTTGTGATTGAGTGGAATAATAGTTTTTCCACGTCAAACTTTTGTGGAAGAGTTATCCAAATATTTATTCCTCCTTCAGGTATAGTCCATGTTGTGCCTGAAGGTGTATTAGCTTTTAATAACCTAATCACTGTATTTCTTCTTTTTATCATATCTTTATTTAAATTTTGAACATAATTTGTTATTTTATTTGTTCTTATAAAGTCTAAAACTATTTTTTGACTTAAAATTGATGTTCCTAAATCATGGTTAGCTTTAGCTGCTATTAGTCTTGAAAGTAACGATCCTTCTGAAATAACTGCTGCTAACCTGTATGTAGGACCAAGAATTTTATTTATGCTTTTTATATAAATAACATGACCAGTGGTATCCATTGATTTTAGTGATTTCACTTTAGTATTTGTATATGAAATTTCGCTCCATGGATCATCCTCTATTATTATGCTATTGTTATATTTTGCAATATCTAAAAGTTCTAATTTACGTTTCATACTCATAGAATAACCCGTTGGATTTTGAAAATTTGGCATTGTGTATATAACCTTTGGCGAGTATTTATCGCATAAGGACATTAAGATGTCTGTTCTCATTCCTTCTTGGTCTACAGGTACTGTTAGAATTACTGCTCCTCTACATTTAAATAAATCTATAGCACCTGGATAGGTAGGCTCTTCCATAACCACAATATCACCTGGGCCTACAAAGGTACTTGCTATAAGATTTATTCCCTGCTGTGCTCCATTAGTTATTAATATATTTTCACTAGTAGTAGTTATTTCTTTTAACTTTAAGTATTTTGCCATTGCTTCCCTAAATTCATGATCTCCTTGAACAGGAGGGTATTTGGAAATAACATTTTCATTATGGTCAAAAAACTTAAAAAAATCTTTCAAAATAGTTTCTGTAGGAAGTAACTTATAATTTATTGAAGCTATTGATAAATTATAACAATGATTATTATAAGATAAATTAGGATTATATCTGAATTGAGATCTAGATAAATAATCTGAAACCGACATTTGCCATTGAAAACCATCTTTTTCTAACTCATTTTTCTCTTTCTCTATGTTATTTCTTTGATTAACAAAGGTGCCTTTACCTTGTATATTTGTTGTAAGTCCACACTTTTCTAATTCATTATAAGTTTTCACTATAGTCATAGGACTAACATTTAATTCCCTTGATAATTTTCTAATGGAAGGTAATTGCTCTCCATCTTTTATAAGTCCAGATAATATTCTATCAGAAAAAAATCGAATCAACTGCTGTGTTATAGTAATTATACTACTTTTATCAATTTTAATATTCATGTCTAATCCCCCACAAGTGTTATACACAGTTATAGTTTTAAAAATAATTTAATAACTATATTATATCCTATTACACGAAAAAGTAGTACATTTACTAAAAATAAATACTCTTTTATGAAAACTGTTCTACTTTTAGTTTGACTGTTCTACATAGTATTGTTTTATAATTACACTACAAATCAAATTTAATGTAGGAGGTTTTATTGTGAAGAAATCATTATTAACTTTAGGAAGATTATTTTTAGGTCTTTTTCTCTATGCTGTAGGAATAGTTTTGACAATAAACGCGAACCTAGGACTTTCGCCTTGGCAAGTCTTTCATCAAGGAGTTTCTAAGCATATTGGCATTACCATGGGTCAAGCAAGTATAACAGTTGGTTTTATATTCGTAATTCTCGATTGGATTTTAGGAGAAAAACTAGGCATAGGAACTATCTGTAATATGATATTTATAGGTGTTTTTATTGATGTTTTAATGTTGAATAACTTAATACCAGTATTCAGCAACCTATTTGCTCAGGTACTTATGATGATTCTTGGAATGTTTGTTATAGGGGTAGCTAGTTATTTTTACATTGGAGCAGGACTTGGTTCTGGACCAAGAGATGGTCTCATGGTTGCCTTAACCAAAAGAACTAAAAAATCTATTGGGTTTATAAGGAATAGTATTGAATTATCAGTGCTAACTATAGGTTATATGCTAGGTGGAACTGTAGGTGTCGGTACTTTAATTATGGTAATTGGATTAGGATATTTTGTTCAATTTACCTTTAAGTTATTTAAATTTGATGTAAGCAAAGTTAAACATAAATTTATTGACGATTATATTAGAATTATAAAAGACACTATAACCAATAAAAAGGAAGGTGAAAGTATTTCCTAGAAATTTTAAAATCCTAGAAAAAATAATAGCCTTAGGATTACTAATGGGTAGCTACTATTTTAAATTAGACTATGTTTTAGAACAATGTAGATAATTTTACAGACCCAGGGAAACCATTTTTAGGCTTCCCTGGGTTTGTGAAAGTTTTTCTGTAAATAGCTTTCTATGATAATTATTTTTAGGCATGGAGGTCATGAGGTGGCTCACATGCCTTGATTTTAATATAACTTTCTAATATCTTCTTGTAAATTACTATCTTTAATTTCCTTTATTAACTCTATTATTTTCATATTAAAATTAGATACAATATCTTATTCTGTAAAGCCTTTTTCTTTCATAATCTTAGAATTAGAAAACATAGCCATACCTGTTTTCATTCTCCTAAAATTCATATTCTCATAAAATCTTTCTTTGTCTACTGCAGAGTATAGTATAATATTACAATTTGGCATATCTTTTACGAGTTTTGATATAATCTTTTTCCCTATCCCATACCCTTGATATTCATCGAGTACTGCTACATCATAAATAGCTCCTTGGTAGGCTCCATCCGAAATTGAACGTCCAAATCCAATTAAAATGTCCTCATCAAATACAAATACTACACTATAGCTATTTTTAAATGCTTTTTCATGTATACTAGCCTCGTAATATCCCATACTAACTTCTTTTAGTATATCTCTTACTCTATTCCAATCTATATTTTCTAAATTACTTTCAAATCTTAAATTCATATATTTCTCCTTACTTCCTTCTATCTCTAATAAGTTTATATTTATGTTCACCTAACATATATTTTTATCTAAATACGTATATTTTAAAAAAATTTTAGGTTATAAAAAACATATCCCTTATTTGTGGTACGGTTCTCCTTTAATTATTCTATATCCTCTATAAATTTGTTCTAGTAACATTACCCTAAATAGCTGATGTGGAAATGTCATTTTAGAAAAACATATTTTATAGTTTGCTCTTTTTATTACATCTTGAGATAATCCTAAACTTCCGCCTATTATAAATACTAGGTTTGAATTTCCTTCAACTCCTAAATTATCTATAAACTCAGCAAACTCTTCAGAGGTAACATGTTTCCCCTTAAGATCCATTGCAACTACATACGCATTGTCTTTTATCTTAGATAATATGCTTTTTCCTTCTCGCTCCTTTATCTGTAACTCCTCTTTTTCTGAAGCATTATCTGGAGTTTTTTCATCCGGTAGCTCTATAATATCAAGTTTGCAGTATCTTGATAATCTCTTAGCATATTCATCTATGGCATCCTTTAAAAATTTTTCTTTGATTTTTCCTACTGTTATTAACGTTATATTCACTAGGGTTCCTCCTATTATTAGCTTAATATTTTATGCTTATTTACTAAAATTAGTATATCTCTAAAGCCTATTAATTAAAAGTACTACCCTATAATATTCAAGTATTTTCATGAAATATCTACATTGGAATCATAAAAACAAGGATATTCCCTAGGGAATATCCTTGTTTTTAAAACTATATTTTTATAACTATTGTTCCAAAGCCTTTAAAGCAACTGAATTTAACAAACTCCATGGCTTATTGAAATGTGGCTGGAAGAAGAAATCTGTTACTGCTAATTCCTCTAAGGTCATATGATTTTGTATTGCTATAGATAATGTATTCATAAATTGAGTTAAATCCTGCTCAGATATAATCTGACCCCCAATAACTCTATTGGTATTTTTATCATAAACCACCTTTATCATCGCTTCCGTATAAGTTGGCATAAATTCTGGTCTGTAATTTTCTTTTATAAGTGTTGAGCCTATATTCATAGCTGTAGTAGCTTTAGCCATATCTTCTGTCATACCTGTAGACGCTATACATTGATCATAAATTTTAATTCCTGAAGTTCCCTGTGTTCCAAGATATCTTAATCTTGGTTCCATTAAGTTCTCGGCTATCAAGGTTCCCATTCTTACTGCATTAGTAGCCAATGGTATATATCTTTCATCATATGCTGGATTATATTTAACCATACAGCAATCCCCTGCCGCATAAACGTCTGGATTGCTAGTTCTCATATATTCATCTATTATAATGGCTCCATTTTTTATGGTTTTCAGCTTATCTTTGACTAATCCTGTATTAGGTGCAAATCCAATACATAGTATAACTAAATCTGCCTCTATAGTATCTTTATCAGTAACAATTCTAGTTACCTTGCCGCCTTCACCTTCAAACCTTTGGACTTTCTGTCCAAGTTTAAGATTTACTCTCTTCTTTCTAAATTCATTTTCTGCTATATCCGTAAACTCTTTATCTAGATATTTACTCATTATTCTTTCTTCAGCATCTATTAGCGTTGTGTTTTTCCCTTGGATTTCAAAGGCTTCTGCAAGTTCTACACCTATATAACCTGCTCCTATAACTGCTATATTTTTAGCTGTTGCAGACTTTTCTATTACTTTTTTAGCATGGTCATAGTTTTTACAAAGTAATATATTTTCTAATTCGCCACCTTCAAATTTAGGAACTATTGGCCAAGAACCTAATGTAAGTACTAACTTATCATATGTATCATCAGTAACTTCACCGGTTTTCAAGTTTTTAGCTCTAATTTTTTTGCTATCAATATCTATATCTATTACCTCATGATTCATTCTCATGTCTATACCCATACCATTAAGATTCTGTGGTGAATTATAAAATAATTTTTCTGGTTCTGTAACAACTTTAGATACACTTAATGCTATTCCACAAGATAAAAATGATACATTATCATTCTTTTCGTAAACTACAATCTCACTATCTGGAAATTTCCTCTTTGCATTAACGATAAACGCTGTACCTGCATGTGTACAACCAACAACTACTACTTTCATTTTTATTACCTCCTTATTTCAAGTATATTTATTCCCAACTTATCTAATATATATTAGAAAAACGCCGATAGGCGTTTTTTTTAATATCCAAAATCATCATTTATGAAAATTACATGGATTCTATCTTCATCTCTTTGTTTTCTTATAATAGTATATTCATTGCATATTCTCTCTGGACTATTACAATTCATGCAGTGTCCTATCTTAACGCAAGGTGTAGCTCTATTTAATCTCTTACAGTTTGTAGGTGCAGCAATTCTTTCATTTCTTAAAACTGCTTCATCCATATCCTTAACTATTTTATTTATTCCCGCTATAACAATAACCTTATCTGGACCATAAAGCATAGCTGCTACTCTATTACCAGTTCCGTCGACATTATATAATTCACCATTTTCTGTTATTGCATTAGTGCTAACAAAATATACATCTGAAGAGAATGCTTTCCTAAATATTTGTTTTATATCTTCTGGTGATAATCCATCTACATATCTATCTAAGAAATTATATCTTCCACTTCTTAAGTGGTCAATTACCCCTGTCTCAAACAGCGTCATAGAACCTCCACATGTAACAGTATCTCTTTCTTTTGTAAGCTCTATAATTTTTCCTATAAGCTCCTCTTTATTGTTTACTAAGTATCCATTCATTCCATTCTTCTTTAATGCCTCTATAGTGTTATTTATTCTAGTTTCCTTTAACCAATTAATATTATTATCCATGTTCATACCCCCAACAAAATTAATTAATTCATATATAAAAATTATATCATATAGCTTTATATATAGACTAAATTCTAATAAAAATTAATATAAAAAAGCTCTAGTAAATATTATTACTAGAGCTCAATTGCTATATTATTTTCCACAACACTTTTTATATTTTTTATCGCTTCCACATGGACATGGATCGTTTCTTCCGATTTTAACTTCGTTAATTACAGTTTTAGAATCTCTCCAAGTCTTTTGGATTTCTTTTCTCTTTTCAGGAGAGAAAATTCTATCCCATTGTGATAATGTGTATAAGTAGTCAGCTTTAGAATCAAGCATGTTGAAGTATAACTTCTCATAATCGATTTTAAAGCTTATTTCTGTATTAGCTTCAATAGCTTCAAGATCAAGTTCTTTATCAATACTTTCGTTTATTCCATCTAAGAATCCCATGAAGAAAACTTCTTCAACTTCGAATTCTTTAGCTAAGTTTTCGAATGTACCATTTATTTCTCCACCTTGGATAGCTAATGCTTTAACATATATTGATTTCTCAACCTTTGCATATTCTCTCCAGAAAGCTGGCTCTCCGTGCTCTTTAACGTACTCAACAACATAATTTGTCCAATTTGTATATATATTCATGTTTATTTCTCCTTTTATCTGAAATTTTATTATAATTTTAGTATTCTACTAATTATAATGGATATTTATTGGTGTTTCAACCAAATCTTATTTAGCAATTTTCAAATTAGAAATATCTGAGTCACTAAATGGTTTTGATACATTATAGTTTCCTCCAAGAGTCTCCACTCCCTGACTATCTACAGTAATCATCACCTTATCTACAGACTCCAGCTGAGATAATGACGTAATTATAGACTTAAGTAATATTTCTTCTTGTGACTCAGTCATTTCAAAGACAGCCTCTTTACTAAAGTTTACATATCCCGTATCTTCTTTAATTGAAAAACTAATAAGTCTCGTTTCCTTTGGAAGTACTGGTTTGCTCATACTAACAGTTGATGGTCCTTTTATAAGTTCCTGCATTATAATTTCACCTAGTAGCTCATCATAGCTAATAAGTCTTTCCTCTTTTATAATCTCGGCCTTACTTTCATCTCCCCCAAAGTATAATACTATATCTGTATATTCCTTGTTATCGTCAGCATTAGCTCCCTTTGTATTCTCAAGTTTTTCCTTAACTATTGAACTCGCTTGGTCTTCCTTTATAGGTAGATTTTTATAATATAGCACTCCTAAAATTAATAAAAATCCAATTAATATGGCTATTATAATTGAAATTAAGGTTTTTCTTTTCATACTACACCCCCTAAATTAGGATTAAAATAATATTATATATCTAGCAATAAACTATGTTTGTCCCTATTACACATTCTTAGCTCTATGTCCTTCTTGATGTCAATATTATGCTCTCTTAACACCCCTACTACTGTTTCATAGGCAAGTTCAGGATAATTATTAGTCTTGCTCAAATGTCCTAAATATATTGTTTTATAGTCGCCTTTTAGCACTTCTACTATAGCTTTACCACAATCTTCATTAGATAAATGCCCTATAGTACTAAGTATTCTTTGCTTTAATGGATATGGATATGGCCCAAATTTAACCATCTCTATATCATGGTTACTCTCTAATAATATTATATCACTGTCATCAAGAGCGCTCTTAACCTCTGCCGAAAAATATCCCAAATCCGTAGCTATACACGCTTTTTTGTTAATACCATGAACTTTATATCCTCTAGGACACGCAGCATCATGAGATATTGGAAAGTTTTCAACTATTAAGCTCTTAATCTCCGTATATTTTTCATCTGCTACTTTAATATTTTTTTCTTTTATTGCTCCAATTTTACCTTCCATAGCTTGCCATGTAAGGCTAGGAGCATACACAGGTATGTCATATTTTCTTGAAAGCACTCCCACCCCTTTAATATGATCTGAGTGTTCATGAGTAATAAATATTCCATCTATAGTTTTAGGATCAACCCCTATATCGTTTAATTCTTTATCTATAGATTTTCCTGGCATACCTACATCTATTAGTATATTCGTATCATTTTCACCTACAAATATACTATTTCCACTACTTCCACTAAACAATGGACAAAATTTCATAGTTGTCTCCTTAAATTCTCGTATAAGTATATTACTTATTAACTCTTTGTATATCCGCACCAAGAGCCTTAAATTTCTTTTCAATATATAGATATCCTCTATCTATGTGTTCTACACCTTCTACTTCCGTAACTCCATTAGCTGCAAGCCCCGCAATAACAAGAGCTGCACCAGCTCTTAAATCTGTAGCTTTAACACTAGCTCCAGAAAGCTTTTCTACACCATCTATAATAGCTATTTTGCCTTCTATTTTAACGTTAGCTCCCATCTTCTTAAGTTCATCAACATGCTTGAATCTATTCTCATAGATGCTTTCATTAACGATGCTTCTTCCCTTAGCAAGAGTTAATAATGTACTCATTGGTTGTTGTACATCTGTTGGGAATCCTGGATATGGTAATGTTTTTATATTTACGCCTTTTAAATTCCTATCACTTTTAACAGTAACAGAATCATCATGCTCTACAATTTCTACACCCATTTCTATAAGCTTTGCTGAAATAGATTCTAAGTGTTTAGGAATTACGTTTGTTACATTAACTTCTCCACCACAAACTGCTGTAGCTACCATAAAAGTACCTGCCTCAATTTGATCTGGTATAACTGAATAGTTGCATCCACAAAGTTCCTTAACTCCAGTAATCTTAATTACATCAGTTCCAGCTCCTTTAATTTTTGCGCCCATAGTATTTAAGAAGTTTGCAACGTCTACTACATGTGGCTCTTTTGCTACGTTCTCAAGTACTGTAACACCTTCTGCAAGAGTGGCTGCAAGCATTATGTTTATAGTAGCTCCAACACTAACAACGTCAAAGTATATAGTTGTTCCTACTAATTTTTCTGCCTCAATACTCACTGCCCCGTGTTCTATAGTTACAGTTGCACCTAGAGCCTCAAATCCTTTGATATGCTGATCTATTGGTCTATCTCCAATAGGACATCCTCCTGGAAGTTCAACTCTTGCTTTTTTAAATCTTGATAAAAGAGCTCCTTGTAGGTAATATGATGCTCTCATCTTTCTTACCTCAGGAATTGTTGCATTTGTTGTTACTATATTTGTACTGTCAATTGTGATGCAGTTAGTTCCTGCCTCAACCTTACATCCTAAAAATCTTAAAATAGTTTCTAAGCAATTTATGTCTTCTATGTTGGGAACATTGTCTATACTACAAACTCCCTTTGAAGCTAAAATAGCCGCAGGTAGAATTGCTACTGCTGCGTTCTTAGCACCATTTATATTTACGTCTCCAAATAATGGATTGCCTCCATTTATAATTAATTTTTCCATATAGGTATCATCCTCACTATTTATAATGTCCATTTGATATATATATATTAACTTGAGTTATATTCAATATTTGTATTCATAAAGTCTCATATTGCTAATTATAACACAATGTCTACTCTTTTTAATAAAAATTTTAAAATTATATTATTGTTTTTTTATACAAAAGATTTATTAACATGTTTAAGCCCAAATCCTAGGTTATAATTGTCTATATAAACTATTATAACCTAATATAATATGTTATAATACAGTTAATTATATCATCACAATTATTATAAATCTATGATATAATAATTGGTAGTAATAACTCTATTTATGGGAGGTAATCATGAAGTATTATTTGGTTGCAACGATAGATGAAAATTTCACTGATGATATTCAATCTATCCAAAGATTTTTAAATAAAAAATACAGAGTATATAAAAATATATCAAACCTATATATTCCGCTTGGCTCTGTAACAAATACCGAGTTTGATAAATTAGATGAAATAATAAAAAAAATCATATCTCCTTACAAAAAGTTTAGAGTTGGAATAGATAATGATATTTATATTAATGATACATCTAATACAGTAAATTTAAAGATTAAAGATAAAGGATACATAAATAAAATCTCTAGAAGTCTATTCGATATGTTAGATACTCACGGAATGAATGTTAAAGACTTCTCAAGCTTTACTTATTTTAACATGCCAATTTCAAACGCTAATAATTTAATTAGAAAAGCATGTTCAAGTAACTCCTTTACTTTAGATAATTCAAAAGATAAAACTGATTTACTCAACTTTACAAAAATAGATAAAATTGAGGTTTGGAAACAGCTGAATAATAGAAAAGATACTATAGTTAAAAGCTACAACTTAAGAGATTTTTAAGTCAAATTACTATAAATACCGAGATATAATAATGATTCACAAAGTTCTAATAATTGTATCTTATTCAGGGCAAACTATTCTTAAAGGATGGTGATGCACTCTATGTGGGGTATAATATTTTCTATTATCTCAGGGGTAGCCATGAGTGTTCAAGGCGTTTTTAATACTCAGCTAACTAAAAAACTTGGAGTTTGGGAAACTACTGCACTAACTCAAGGTGTTGCACTTTTAACAGCATTAATAGTGCTATTCTTCGCTGGAGATGGTAATTTTAGAAATTTAAAGGATGTTAACAAACTTTATCTTTTAGCTGGTGTGCTAGGTACTGTAATTACATTCACTGTTATTAAAAGTATGTCCGATCTTGGTCCTGCAATAGCTGTAGCTACTATTTTGGTTGCACAACTTATAGCCGCAGCTTTAATAACTCACTTTGGTTGGTTTGGAACCGAGGTCATGCATACTTCCATAATCCGTGAATGCATTGGAGTTGCCATAATGATAGCTGGAATCATTATTTTTAAATGGAAAGGATAGTTCCTATCTTTTCTATTTTTGTATGTCCAAATATAATTCTATAATTAATAGTAAACTAATTAAGTACACTAATACTATAGAGGAGGCAACATATGGATTTTAAACAATTAGAGGCATTTATAACAGTGTCCAAGCTTAAAAGCTTTTCAAAAGCTGCCAATGCCATTTACCTTTCTCAACCAACCATAAGCTCTCATGTATCTAGTTTAGAAAGAGAACTTAATATTCAGCTGTTTGATAGAACTTCTAAGGAGGTTAATCTAACCCCTATAGGTGAATCCTTTCTTCAGTATGCAAACGATATAATAAATACAAGAAATAATGCTGTAGCTGATTTAGCTAATTTTAATAACAATATATCAGGTATACTTAATATATCAGCTAGTACAACACCGTGTAATTCTCTTCTACCTTCCTTAGTATCAAAATTTAGTGATATTTATCCAACAGTTAAGTTTAATATCAAAGAACAAGGTTCTTGTAAAATTATAACAGATATTGTTGGTTTAAAATGTGAAATTGGATTAGTCGGAACTAAAATTGATAATCCAAAGATAAACAATTACAAAATAATGGAAGATGAGCTAGTTGTAATTTCAAACTCAAAATTAAACTTACCTGAAGTAATATCTATAGATGAACTTATACAATATCCTTTTATAATAAGAGAGAGAGAATCTGCGACAAGACAAACTTTAGAAGACACTCTTCATGGTCATAACATAGATTTAAATAAACTAAAGGTGATTTGTGAAGTAGACAACATTCACTGTCAGCTTAAATTTGTAAACTTGGGCTTTGGAATATCAATTATTAGCAAAGGTCTATTTGATGAGTCTATATTAAATAACTCTATTAGATTTAGTAAAATTAAAGATTTAGAACTGAAGAGAGACATATTCTTAGCAGTTAGTTCAAAACGTACGCTAACACCTACTGCAAAAGCTTTCTTTAATATGTGCGTTGAAACTTTCAAATTATAATTTAATATACATAATGTATTAAAGCTAAGGATTATTTATATAGTCCTTAGCTTTAATTTTTATCTTAATTAAAAGCTTTAACAATTGTCTATACCTTACATATACTAATAAGTGAAATAAGTATGTATAGGAGTACTTCTATGTTTTTTAGCAAAAAAATAGACCCCCTTCTTAAGGGTGTAATTGACGACAATATCTATAGTAAATATAGAGTTTTAATACAATACCGAAGCATTTCCGGTTCAATTGAAAAAAAAGTACGTTCTTTTAAGGGCGAAGTTATATATGATATTAAATCAATCCACTGTCTATGCGCTATCCTTAGTAAAGGAGGCCTTAAAAGAATTCTAGAGCTTCCAGATATTAAACATATATGCTTAGATGAATCTACTTCTCTTTGCAGTAAAAATATTCTTCACTCCAATGGTATCTTTTTAGATAATAAAAACTTTGCCTGTTTGAAGGATAAAAAGATATCTGGAAAAGGTATTGGTATAGGCATCATTGATAGCGGTGTCTACCCTCACATAGATTTATCTACGCCATCAAATAAGATAAAAAAGTTTATTGATATAATTAACAATAAAAACTTTCCTTATGATGACAATGGACATGGGACATTTATCTGTGGTTTACTATGCGGAGAAAATAACACCAGTAAAAATATTAAGCAACGTGGTATTTCTGTTAATAGTGACTTGATTATGGTTAAGTCATTTAATAAATTTGGGAAAGGCTATGTATCTTCAACTCTCTATGCTCTTGAACACCTTTATAAAATTAGCGAAGAATTTAATATTAAAGTAGTTTGTGCACCCTTTGAGGTTCCAACTCTAAATAAAACTATTCTGAACTTATACGATAGATTGTTTACTATGCTTAGAAATAAAAATATACTTATAATCGTTCCATCAGGGAATAACGAAAATGAAGAAGATACTATTAAAGGAATTGCTCTTTCTAATAAAGTAATTACCATTGGAGGTATTAATACAAATTCAACCTATGCAGTAAGTGACTACTCCTGCTGTGGTTCTGTAAAAACTCTTAAAAAGCCTGATTTTGTAGCTGCTAGTGATGATATTATCTCCTTGAATACAGATAAGCATTATATCTCTGAACGTGATGGAGAAAAAATTTATCCTCATCCACTCAATACACCCTATACTATATCAAGTGGAACATCTATATCTTGTGCATTTATAGCTGGAGTCTGTGCTCTCTTACTAGAGTTTAATGATGATTATACCTTTGATGATATATATACTCTTCTTAAGATAAATTCAACTTTAATTAATGATAAAAAATCTAAGCAAGGTAATGGCTATATTAATCTGGCTAATCTCATGAACAACTTAAAGGTTAATCAGGATAATCTTAACTCTAAAAATAAAGAGAAAAAAAAGTAAGCATCCCCCAATCAAAGGGATGCTTACTTTTTATAGAAGACTTCTTCTAACCATATCGATTAGAGTCATTGTGGCTCTTTCTCTAATCCTTTGTCTGTTACCTGCTAAATTTAATCTCTTAACAGTTGCTTCCCCCTCATAATACATAGCAATATACACAAGACCTACTGGCTTTTCTTCACTTCCGCCTCCTGGCCCTGCTATGCCGGTCGTAGATATTCCAATATCTGCCCCTGAAGTTTCTGCAATCCCTTTAGCCATCTCAATTGCAGTTTCTGGACTTACTGCTCCAAACTTCTCTAAAGTTTCAGCATTAACTCCTAGTCTTCTAACCTTAGCATCATTACTATAGGTTACGACACCTTCTATAATACTTGCCGAAATTCCTGGATAATTTATTAATTTTGCTGCTACCATTCCACCAGTACAAGACTCTGCTGTAGCAATTGTAAGACCTTTTTTTACTAGCATCTCACCAACCACATCTTCTAATGTAGTGTCACCTTCTCCATATACATTGTCTCCTAGTAATTCTCTTATCTTATCTTCTATTGGAACTATTAATTTTTTAGCTCCTTCTTCATTTTTATCTTTAGAAGTAATTCTAAAAATCATTTCTCCATCCTTAGCATAAGGAGCTACAGTTGGATTGATTCCATCTATCATATCTCCAATAATTTCTGCTGCAGCACTTTCTCCAATCCCTATAACTCTCAGAATCTTAGAAACTAAGACTTCATTAGAATATTTCTTTAAATAAGTTATTACACTTTCCTCAAACATTGCCTTCATTTCTCTAGGTGGTCCAGGCAGCATAACTAAAACTTTTCCATTTTCATCTATGATACATCCAGGTGCTGTTCCATTATTATTTTTAAGTACTATAGCATCCTCTGGAAAATAAGCCTGTTTCTCATTTGTTTTTCCTAAAGGCTTATTTATTTTCTTAAAGTACTCTTTTATTTGATTAAAGGATTCTTCATGACATACAGATTTCTTTCCAAAATACTCAAATGCTACTTCTTTAGTCAAATCATCTTTTGTAGGTCCTAATCCACCTGTAGTTATAACTAAATCCGCTCTAGAAAAAGCTAGCTCATAAGCCTGCTTTAATCTTGCAGGATTATCTCCAACAACTGATTGATGATACACAAAGATACCCTCTTCGCTCAGTCTTCTAGCTATATATTGAGCGTTGGTATTTACAATATCCCCTAATAATATTTCAGTTCCTACTGCAAGTATTTCACATTTCATAATTAAATTTTAATGAGAAGTTATTAATATAACTTCTCATTAAAAATTCACCCCCCTTAATTGAATACACTTTCTAAATTCTTAAATATATCTTTATTCTCTTTAATTTTATTATCATTTCCAAGAACTACTACAAAGTCTTGCTTTAACACATCTGATATCATTGGAGCAAATCCATTAATATCTTTAATTTTAGTAGATAGAACTTCTTTTCTTTCTCTTTCTCTATCCTCATGAGATATGCTTCTTAAGTAATAGCTTATTGAAACCTCACCTGCCATTGATGGTGTAAGTGGCATATCAAGCTCACTAATGGTTCCAATAATATACTTAGTCATCTCTCTATCAGTAGTAGTAAATCTCTCTACATACTCTGGAGTTTCATCATATGCTTTTAAAGTCTCTTTTATATTTGGATCTCTATAACTAGCAAAAACAAGATTTCCATTTCTAAGTATATTAGCAAATGCACCATAAGCTCCACCTTGTACTCTAACCTTATTCCATAGATAATCCATTCCTATAATTGTTTTTAAAACTAGTAGCTGTCCTGTATATTCATAGCCTAACTTCTTAAAGTTATATCCTTTTGATACATATTGAACATTAGATGGTGTTAACATACCTTCTTTTTTATTTTCTTCTTTGAATGTATATTGATATTTTTCAACTTCACCCTTAGATAATACTGATAGAACAGTATTAATATTATCTTGAAGAGCCTTTAACTCTGTTTCTTTACCTGTTACTGTTATCATTAAATTATTTATATTAAATAAAGTATTAATCATACCTTGTAGTTTTTCTATAGCTTCATCTATCTTACTTTCAAAATTATCATCTAAATTCTTTAAGAATTTATAGAACTCATACCCTGTAGTTTTCTCTACATAATTATATGCTGGTGAGAAGTAAGAACCTAATCTTGTACTTGCTACTTGATGTCCTCTTTCTAATAATCTCATCTCAACTCTAGAGATTAACATTCTAAGTAGCTCTCTAATTCTTTTCTTGTCTTCAAAAACAGTATTCTCTATGATATCAGATATAATATTTAAAGCTGTAGGTAATTTATCTACTAATACACTACAGTGTCCTTCTATATATGGGCTACACTTATTGACATCTTTACTATCTCCATAAGTTTCACTCCTAAAGAAAACTCCGCCAGTATTTATCAATATTTCATTAGATAATTGTCCATAGGTATAGGTTTTTGTATCTAATTTACCAAGAAGAGTGCTTAATAAACTTATATATGGTATATCCTCTTCCTTTACACAAGTGCTATCAAACATAAATGTTATATATGCAATTTTACTTGTAAATACATCATGATATAAAACTTTAATACCTTCAGCTTCCTTCTCCTCAATTTCAAGTTTTTCAACCTTTTCATTAATATCACTTAATGATAATACAGGTATAGTCTCTAAAATTTCATGAGGGTCTGGAGTTGTCTGCCTCTGGATTAATGCTCTAGTTTCATTTACTATATCCTGAAGCTCTTCCATGGACAAATTATTTTTGTAGTTTTTTAGTTTTATTTTTAACTGTGCATCCTTCTCATCTGCTAAACCCTTTTTAGGTATTAAAGTCAATAATGATGAGTGAGTGTTAGTTAATAAATACTTTTCTATTAACTTCTCAAAATAATCCGTTGTAAGCCCTTTTTTCATAGTCTCAATATTCTTTTCATATCTAAGATGCATTAGTGGATCTCCGCCATGTAACCAACTATCCATAGCTGTCATATAGTAATAAAGTCCCTTTGGCATGCCTTGGAAATCTGCTTCCCTTAGTTTAAACTCAGTAATATTTACGCAAGCTTCTACTAATTTTTTATCTATTCCATTCTTAACTAATCCTTCTAAAGTACTAAATACAACTTCTTTAAACTGTTCCTTTTTGTCCACTTCACTGCCTTTAACTACTACGCTAAATACTGGCTGTAGAATACTACCATCAAAACTTCCGTAAACATCTTTACCTAATCCTGCGTCAAGAAGTGCTTGTTTTAATGGTGCTCCTTGAGTCTCTAATAAAAGGTATTCTAGTGTACTTAAACTAAGATATAATTCATCATCAGTAGACTTTCCAGTTACAAAGTTCATTGCCATAAATGTCTTTTCTACTTGACTATCTTCTGCAGATATCGAGTATTCCTTTATAACTTCCTTCATCTCATTGAAAGGCTTCTCTGGAAGAATTTCTGCATCCACTTCTCTTCTATCAAAATTTGTTAAATAATTTTCATTTATAAATGCTAACATTTTATCAAGATTTCCATCACCATATAGGAAAATAAAACTGTTTGAAGGATGATAATACTTTGTATGGAACCCTAAGAATTCTTCTTGAGTTAAATCTGGAATGAACTCTGGGTCTCCGCCTGATTCAAAACCATAGGTATTATTCTCAAAGAGAGATCCTTGAATATTTCTCATTAAAACTCCATCTGGAGAAGAGAACGCTCCCTTCATTTCATTGTATACAACACCTTTATAACTTAGATCGTCTTCAATATTCTCTAAGTCATAGTGCCAACCTTCCTGCATTAAAATTTCCTTTGTAGTATATATATTAGGATAAAATACTGCATCCAAATATACATCCATCAAGTTAAAAAAGTCCTTTTCATTTTTACTTGCTAATGGGTATATTGTCTTATCACTAAAGGTCATTGCATTTAAAAATGTATTTAAAGATCCTTTTATTAATTCTACAAAAGGCTCCTTTGTAGGGAATTTTTTAGAACCACATAATACACTATGCTCTAATATATGTGCTACTCCTGTATCATCACTTGGAGGTGTCTTAAATCCAATTGAAAATACCTTGTTGGAATCATCATTTTCTAAGTGTAAGAGTCTAGCTCCTGATTTTTCATGTTCAAATATTCTGGCTATGGAGTTTAATTCATCTACCTGCTCTTGTCTTTCTAATTTAAATCCATGGTATACCTTACCAACTATATATTGCATACTGTTCCTCCTAATTTAATTAAACGTTATGTATTATTCTCTAGTATACTCTAATATTATTTATCTTCATAATATTAATATTCCCTAATTACATTTATTTAATATTATAGAGAGTTAATATGAAATAATCTTCATATTAACTCTCTTTCTTTTAGATAAGTCTTTTATTTTCTTATTCTCTCTTTTCTTTAAATTTCCTCTAACATTGGAACCATTATTTTAGAAAGATTATTTATATAATTCAGTTCATCAAAGGTAAATTCCTTGTGATTAATTGATGATATTAAATGTAATGCTCCTATTACTGCGCTTTTCTTTCTCAACAATACTACCATATTAGACTTAATATCTGGAATACTCATAGATTCATTAGACTCTTTAATGTAATTCCAATCTATACTACAAATATTTTCTTTTGTCTTTATAGCTGAACTAACAATAGAAAAGTTATACTCCTCATCTCCAGATATCTGACACTGCTCAGATATCTTACAATACTCTTTTATTAGTCGACTATCTTTTAATGAATACAAAGTACAGATTTCAGCTTCTGTTATCTCAGATATTCTATTTATTGTTGTTGCAATTTTTTCTTCAATTGGAGCCTGCTCATTTATCAAATCTATAAACTCCATTACTGTAGACACATTCTTATAATCCTGGTCTCCATTACCTACAAAAATACCACTTAGCCTATTTGTAGTACTTATCTTTAATCCATAAGATTCATTCCATACAGTAGTTCTATTACGACCACTATTTTTGGCTACATATAACGCTTGATCAGATTTTTCAATAAGTTCATCATAAGTGGTTGCATGTCTCGGGTAATTTGCAACTCCCATACTTACTGTAACATCTCTCTTATCATTCATTAATTTCCCTTGATAAACCTTATTTTTAATTCTTTCTGCAATTATCTTAGCTTCGTTAACACCACTCCCTGGCAGCACTATAATAAATTCCTCGCCACCATATCTTCCAATGACATCACCTTTGCGTATATTACCCAAAATAATTTTACATAGATTACTGAGAACTCTATCACCCATTCTATGACCATAATTATCATTAATTTCTTTAAATTTATCAATATCTAACATTATTATTGAAAACTCTGATCCATAGGTATACGCTTTTTCTATTTGGTCTTGAATAAACAGTTCTAAGTGCTTTCTCATAAGTGTATTAGTTAAGTTATCAATGCTAGCACTTTTTCTAATATTATATCTATCTAATATCATGTAAAGTACTCTAGATATAGTAATACATTTTTTCATAGTAGTAATATTTATATTATTTATTCTTCTCTTACTTTCCAAATATATGTATCCTACCAGGTCATGAGTATATCCATACACCTTTGCTCCTCTTTTATTCTTTATTACTTGAGTTATAGGTATACATATAGCTGCCTTGATATTATTATCTATATCATAGCTAACAATTTCTCCTCTTACATTAGTAACCTTCTTTTCCCTTAATAATATAGGAATTCTCTTACTCCTAGCTACATTAATTAAAGATATATCCTCTGGAATTTCATTTTTATCATCACTAGATGCTATTGGGGAAAATTTACCTTCATTATCAATTAATATAGTGGTTTTAGCTGAAAGAGTAAACATATTAATGTAATTACATATATTAAATAAATTCTCATGAGTATCTGCACCTAACTTATTTAAAATATCATCTATACTATTTACTCCATTAACCTGATCTTTATTATACCTTTTTAATTCATTCAAAAAGTTGTTATTTACTATATTTTCTTGGATAATCTCTTTAAAGTACCCTACTATATCGTCAATTTTATCAATTTTTATAGGAATCTTTATTTTTTCTTTCTTAATCCCAAAGTGATTTTGGATTGCTCTCATTAATTCAAAAACTTTGACTATATTTGGCTCTTCAATAATAAATCCTTTAATATATTTACTCGGTATATCCTCAAGTATATGTATTATTAAATCGCAACTCTCTATTATATATTCTGAAGCATAAATAAAGTTATTTTCACAGTAATATTGATTTGATATTTCGTAGTATATCTTCCATAGAAGCATTGGATTACTTTCATTGTTATATACTTTCAAATCCTCGATTAGTTTTTTATAAGATATATTTCCATCTAAAACAAATCCTAAATAATCTAAAGTTAATTTATTTGAATCCGCATTTATTTTATCTCTACTTTCATTTGCATATCTATATAATACCATTGCTTCATTATTGTGACCTAGATTTATGAGCCTCATGATTCCAAAGCAAAACATTGATACTCTTAAATCTATATATAGAATTTTTTCAGCAGCTTTAATAACATTATCTACTGACCCTATATTCTCTTCATTACATAAAATATCCATATTAAAAAGCAAGTCAATTTCATACTTTATCAATGAATTAGAATCATTTAAGATTTCTATAGCCTCATTTAAGTACTTTCTTGCTTCATGTTTTTCTCCTCTTAGCGCACATATATAATACATAAATATACAATACGGACCTGCATCCTGCCAATACTTTCCGTATTCCTTATCTATATAGTGACTACAAAGCTTTGCATACTTAAAACTCTCTCCATACTTTGCCATCTTATATAAAATTATTCCTATATATGAAAAATTATAAAAGTTACAATACAAAATCTCATTTTCAATAGCATAATTTGAACCTAAATTGAAACATTCATATGCCTTTTCATAGTTTAGCATTATATAATGTATGAAGCCTAGATTCGATAATGCTGTTACATTATAGGACCCCTCTACACCCATATCATATGCTTTTTCAAACCATACTAGTGCCTCTTCTCCACATTGTATATAGTCACTATAAACTACACCTATACTATTACTTATTCTACAAAGTCTCTGTTTATATTTAGGGTCTGAATATTCTTGTACCATTGATTTTAAAAACTTAAGTCCCTCATCCAGATAACCTTCCACAATTAATGAATCTCCATAACTATTCATAAATGATAGTTTGTACTCTGTATCCTCATCGCCACAAAGACTAATACCATAGTTACATACTTTTTTTACCTTATCGTATTGCTGATTATTATAAAGCTTCCAGACTATTACTGATAAATACTTAATCTTTCCTAAATTATAGTTAGAGTTATCTACAGCATTTTTCATTTCCATAGTATATTTTATAATATTTTTATCAAGACCCAAATCCATACATATATATATAAGTTCTCTTAGAATATCTATGTAATCTTTTATGTTTTTTTCCTCACTACATAGTTCCTTTGCTCTAATATAATACTCAACGCTTGTACTTTTTTCATACAGTTTATTATATAAATTACCTAAGGTCATATTAGCATTAATCTCATCTTGTAGAAGTTCAATTCCTTGTTTATTTTCATCTATAAATTCTAATATTTTAAGGTTGCATTTTATAGCATCTTTTATGTTATTTAATTTTTCTAATCGCTCTTCACTTTTTTTATAATAAGATAATACTCTCTTATCCTTAATTTTCTCTAAATGATAAATAGTCTCTTCAACATAAGCATCAATATTTTCTTCACAATATTTTATAAGAGCTTGAGATATTTCTCTATGCTTGTTTAGTTTTACTATTTCATCTATACCTGTATATAAATAGTTTCTTAAAAAATTATTATAGAATGTATAGTTTATAATTCCTTCATTTAGCTTCTTATACAAAATCCCCTTTGATACTAGCTTGTTAATTTTGTCTGTTAGTTCAACTTCACTAATACCTAATACTTCACTCATAACTTCTAAACTCACTGCCATATAAAAGAATGACATCTCGTGTAAAATACTTATGTCCTCATCATTTAGATCTTCAAGCTGTCCTTTACAAGCTTCTTCCATATCTGTTGACATATATATTTCATGATTTGATACCTTTTTCCACATTCCATTACATTCATCTACATATATGACTTTCCTATCACGAAGATACTTTATTCCTTCTTCTATAAATAATGGGTTTCCCATTGAATATTTATATAAAGTATCTCTAAATTCATCTGTTACCCTATCTACATTAAGTATATTTTTCAAAATTATTGATGCCATATTCTCACTTAAAGGAGTAAGATAAATGTCCATATCTACCCTGTAATTAATTTTAGCTATTAATTTTGTAAATGCATAATTACTAAGACAATCGCCATCTCTATAGGATATTACCACTGGTATACGTTTATCTCCTTTAGGCTTACTTAATATATATTGAATTACTCCCAAAGAAAAATCATCATAGGTGTGTACATTATCTAAAATTATCATACTAGGATTTTCAACATAGTATTCTTGTAAAAATAAAGCTATCTTTGCCATTAATTCTAGATTTATCTTGTTACTAAAATCTAAAACACTGTATTGGTCTTGAATTCCTCCACCATAAACTTCTGGCATTATCATCGATAATTCTTTTTTATATTTATTTAATAAGCCTCTATCTGCACTAACAATTATTTGTCTTAATAAATTGCTGATTGCAAGATTACTCTCGTAGTCTGTTACATAGAAACACTTTAGTGTATTTTTATAATTAATATCAATTACATATTTTATATGATTTATTAATCGAGTTTTTCCAATTCCAATTTCACCATGAAGGAGTATTATATTTTTATCTTGATCATATTTAATAATATTATTTATTGAATCCATTATTGATAAAATTTCTTGCTTTCTACCAACTATTGGGGTATTAAAATTTAATATTTCTTTTTTATTGCTTCTATATACATAGCTAGTTTTATATATGCTATTTACAACTTCTATTACATATAATATTTTATCTTCTTTAACCTCATTTGTATTATTGTATAAACTATATATAAGTGCGCTCATCCTCTGACCTATTAGATTGATATACTTATTATTTTTTTCATTAACTATGTTTTCTAATATATCTTTCTGCGCTTTTCCATATAATTGAATACCTTTATTCGTCAATACAATATTAACTAATATCTCTCTTAATCTTTCTAGATAATATACATTATTTACTGTTTTGTTTGATATTCCACCTTTTTCTTCACCACTAGCATCATAATGAATTGCTACTCCTACTTCTCTACAGTCTAGCAATGTAGTTATTTTATCCTTCAACTTAATTTTAAAGTCCTTTGTAACATACATGCTATCTATAGTAAATGGCATAGTTTTTATGCAACTATAACATTGATCTTGAGCTAATTTACATACATCTATAAAAATCTCTAATAGCTTTTCTTCATCTATACCTTCTACAGCCTCTAATAACGGCTTATAATAGCTGTTAATCTCAGTAATATAGTAATACTCTACTTTTTTATTCTTATCACTTAAGTTAACTAAAGATCCAAAGTCCAATATATTCATATAGTTACCCTTAGTAATATGAATCTTTTCAAACTCATATATGCAAAGTTCTAACAGTGATTTTTCTATATGGTTAGTATTTAGAATATACATACTAACTTTTTTCTTATTCTTCATAATATCAGTAGCTTCATACATAGAATATGATCTATTATTATTTATTAATTTATCTATTCTATATTTTCCATTAATTATCTTCATAATAATACCACCTATACAAATAATAAAGTATAAAAATTTACCACTATAACTTTCACATGGTTGAAATAATATTATACCACACTTTGTAATTTTATGGTATATGATACAATATTTTAGGCTGTATTTTACTTTTATAAATAAAAAAAATAATATCTCATTAAGAGATATTATTTTTTTAAGTTAATATTTCATAGCCCTGTTCTGTTACTAAAATTGTATGTTCCCATTGTGCTGATAATTTTCCATCAGCAGTAACTGCAGTCCAATCATCTTCTAAAATTTCAACTTCTGGATCACCTTCATTAATCATTGGTTCTATTGTAAAAGTCATTCCTGGTAACAATACCATCCCTTCTCCTCTTTCACCAATGTGGGGCACGAAAGGATCTTCATGGAACTCATTTCCGATTCCGTGACCACCAAAGTCGTATACTACTGAATAACCTTTGCCTGTTGCATATTCATTTATAACAAATCCAATATCTCCAAGAGTATTAAATGGTTTTACTTCTTCAATCCCTCTTCTTAAACACTCTTTAGCTGTCTCAACTAAATCTTTTGCCTTATCACTTACATTTCCAATCAAAAATGTTCTGTTAGCATCTCCATAATATCCATCTAAAATACAGGTAACATCTACATTAACTATATCACCATCTTTTATTATAGTATTTTCATCTGGAATCCCGTGACATACTACATCATTTAGAGACACACATGTACTCTTTGGATATCCATGATATCCAAGCGGTGCTGGATAAGCGCCTTTAGCAACTGTGTACTCATGAACCCATTTATTTACTTCCTCAGTAGATATATCTGCACAAATTTTTTCTTCAACCATATCCAATATCTCTCTAGTAAGAGCACTAGCTTTTCTTATTCCATCAATATCTTCTTCAGATTTTATAATTTCTCTAGGTATCTGATAACCTAATTCATTACTTAGATTCTCTAAATATTTATCTTGTTCCATATGGCATTTTTTATATTTTGCTCCACTTCCGCACCAGCAATCATCGTTTCTATTAATTTTATTCATAGTTTACCTCCAATATTAAATACATCTAAAGCTATAATTTACAGTACAGATCTATAAATTCACTTTTTATATTATACCACTTATTCTTATTTATTAAATTTATTTTATGTCTATAAATTTCACTTTAGAAATATCACCCTATATTTATCTAGAAATGATAAATATAAATATATCTTCCCTTGCCATTTTTAAGCAGCCTCCAGTATTCATAGAGAGATACATGTTTTCTATTGGCACTATGCTGTGCTGTAAATACGTCATGTTTATCCGTTGAAATATTAAATTCCTTTGCTGTTACTACTTGGCTATGATAAGGTATTTTTGTAGCATCTGCATATTGTATGACATCTCCAATCATGAGATAATCATATAGTTTATCAAAACTATCAATAGCCTCTTCAACCGTAAATTCCCTATACTCCTTTGCCATATTACTTCCTATATTACCGTCATGACCCCAGTATAATCTAAAGTATTGAGAACTTCTCCATGTTAAAGAACATTTTCTTAACGCTGCTGGTTCCTTTGTGTAGCAAAACCACTCTGAATGTTTTTCATAATCCACACCTCTCATAGTCATTCCACCTGCAATTAGAACCTGAGATATAAAGTTAGTACAATCATTCTCCTTATATAATGGATACTCCTTAGTATTTGGTACCTCTGCATAAGTCTGAGCATATGCTTTAGCAGCTTCTCTATTATAAGTATATTTTATCTCATTATTTCTCTTATCTTTAAGTAGGGTTTTCTTACTTTTTCTCCTCATTATGTGCAATAGACCTCTATTACTCATGACAATCCTCCCTGCTTAAATATTTTAAGCTGCATTAAAGTAATATTACTATAACTATTAATACAACTTATATCTATATACTTATTATACTAACCTATCACTATAAGGTGTATGAAAGCATAAATATTACCTTTTTCCACCTTCAAAAAACAATGCTAATACTCCTGCACCAGTATGACTTCCTATTGTTGGCCCTAGAATATTTATAATGCATTCTTTTACATTACCTTTTTTCCTACATAACTCCTCTAGATATTTTGCATCTTCTAAGCAATCTCCATGAGATATTGTTATTAATTGCATTTCATCTGAGGATTTTTCAATAAAATGTTTAGCTATCTCTGATATGGATTTTCTTCTTCCTCTAGCTTTATATAATGGAATTAACTTACCAGCATCATCAACGTGCATTATTGGCTTTACATTTAGTAATGTTCCAACTGTCGCTGCAGTACCTGATACTCTTCCACCTCTCTTTAAATGATTTAAATCATCAACAGTAAAGTAATGATTTACTACAAGCTTCATAGCCTCTAAATAATTAACTATATCTTCCTTACTTTTATCTTCCTTCATCATTTCGTAAGCATTAATAGCTATAAATCCAATTCCCATACTAGCAGATAATGTATCTATTACTGTTATATCACTATCTGGATACTTTTCTTTCAAATTATTATTAGCTATCATTGCATTATTTACTGTGCCTGAAAGCCCTGAAGATAAACCAAGGTATATAACTGATTTTCCTTCGATGATTAGCTTCTCAAAGGCTTCCTCAAATTTATAGGTATTAACTTGAGAAGTAGTATATACTTGTCCGTTTCTCACATTATCATAGAATTCTTTTAGATTTAAAGTCTGACCAAAGTAATCCTCTATGTCTCTTCCTTCTATATTACAATTCAGTGATATCCCAATCACATTCGGCTGTTGTACAAATTCTACCGGTAAATCACTTCCTGAGTCTACCATTAAAATCAAGTTTTTTTTCATACCTGCTACCCCCTTATTATCGTATAGTTATAAACTCCCCAATTTTTTATTTATAATATCATTTTAAATAAAAATAAGGCTAATTATTTTTGATATATACCGCTATCTTACCATATTTTAAGCAATTTTACAGTATAATTAAATTTTAATTAGCCATTTATTAACATTTATTCTCTTATTTTTCAATAATTTTGCCTAGCTTTCTAAACTTATAGTAACGCTTGGTAAGAAGTGAGCTCATTTGTTCCTTATCAAACTTCTCTAATGCCTCATTTAAGTTAGCAGTTATTCGCTCTTTCATTTTATTAAAATCTTCTTGAGCTCCTCCAACAGGTTCTCTTATAACTCTATCAATGATTCCAAACTTTAATAAATGTTCAGATGTTATTTTCATTCTTTCTGCAGCTTCTTTAGATTTTGATGCATCTCTATACAATATAGATGCAAATCCTTCAGGTGATAGAACAGAGTAAATAGAGTTTTCCAGCATCCACACTTCATCTGCTAAAGCTAATGCTAGAGCTCCTCCACTTCCACCTTCACCTATAAGTATAGAAATTATAGATGTATTTAAATTGCTCATAGCCATTAAATTTTTAGCTATGGCCTCTCCTATTCCGCGCTCTTCTGATTCCATTCCACAGAAGGCTCCTGGTGTATCTACAAATATAATTACAGGTCTTTTAAATTTCTCTGCTTGCTTCATTAATCTTAATGCTTTTCTATATCCCTCTGGCTTTGGCATCCCAAAATTTCTATCAACATTTTCTTTCGTACTTCTTCCTTTTTGAATTCCTATAACTGTGACACTTTTATTGTTAAACCTAGCTATGCCACCAACTACTGCACCATCATCTCCAAAGTACCTATCACCTTTTAACTCTATAAAATCTTCAAATACACTATTTATATAATCAAGAGCCCTTGGTCTCTTTATATTTCTAGTCATAGTTACTTTATCCCAAGAAGTAGTTCTTTCCTCCACTAAATACGACCTCCCTACTTTATCGCTTACTCTTTATGAAGCTCTAAAAGTGTACCAAGCATATTCTTCATATCTTTTCTATTAACTATTCTATCAACAAACCCCTTTTCTAAAAGAAATTCTGCTCTTTGAAAGTCCTCTGGAAGTTCTTCGCCTATTGTTTGCTCTATTACACGCCTTCCTGCAAAACCTATAAGAGTCTTTGGTTCTGCAAGTATTATATCTCCTAACATAGCAAAACTTGCTGTAACTCCACCTGTAGTTGGATCTGTTAGAACCGTAATATATAGCAACCCAGCATCATTATGGTAGGCTAACGCTGCAGAAGTCTTTGCCATTTGCATCAATGAAAATATTCCCTCTTGCATTCTAGCTCCACCAGAGCAAGTAAAGATTATTATAGGAAGTCTTTTGGTCGTAGAGTATTCAATAGCTCTTGTAATTTTTTCTCCAACTACACTACCCATACTTCCCATCATAAAATTGCTATCCATAACACATACAACAGTATTATTTCCGCATATTTTACCTTCACCAGTTATGACAGCTTCATTTATATTTCCTTTTTTAATAGACTCCTTAAGCTTTTCTTCATATCCAGGAAACTCTAAAGGATTAGTTGAGCTTATATTATTAAATAATTCCCTAAAGGTACTATCATCAACTACTTGATTAATTCTTTCCCTTGCAGTTAATCTAAAATGACCATCGCAAGAATAACATACCTTTAAGTTATTTTCTAAATCACCTCTATAAATTGTCTTACCACAATTAGGACACTTAACCCACATACCATCTGGTATTTGAGGTTTATTTACTTGTTGAGGCTTTTCAGGTCTTACTTCTATATAAACATTTTTTTTAAATAATGCCTTTAACTCTTTCATTTTAATACCTCATTTAAGTTAGCTAAGCAACTAATATCCAAGCTCACTCGCTAAAAAGCTTGTATCAAAGTCCCCACTTACAAAACTTTTATTTAATAGAATTTCCAACTGAAGATCTAAATTTGTATTTACGCCTTCTATAATAAATTCACTCAAAGCACTCTTCATTTTATTAATAGCTTCTTCTCTATCTTTACCATGAACTATTAACTTACCAATCATAGAATCGTAATTATGAGGAATCACGTAGTTCTGATATACCGCTGAATCTAATCTTATACCATTTCCTCCCGGTATATGCAGTCTAGTTATTTCCCCAGGACATGGCATAAAATTTTTCAATGGATTCTCTGCATTAATTCTGCATTCTATAGCATGACCCTTAATCTTTATATCCTTTTGAGAAAAATTAAGTAGTTTCCCATAAGCAACATTAATTTGTTCCTTTATCAAGTCTATTCCTGTTATCAGCTCTGTTACTGGATGCTCAACCTGAATCCTGGTGTTCATCTCCATAAAGTAAAACTCTAGGTTTTTATCAACCAAAAATTCTATAGTTCCCACTCCTACATATCCGATAGATTTAGCCGCTTCCACAGCTATATCTCCCATACGTTTTCTTAACTTCCCATCTATAACAACCGATGGAGCCTCTTCTAGTACCTTTTGATTTTTTCGTTGAACTGAACATTCGCGTTCACCAAGGTATACTGTATTCCCATCCTCATCTGCTATTAGCTGAATCTCTATGTGCCTTGGTTTTTCTATAAATTTTTCTATATACATGTCATCATTTTTAAAAGATATCATAGCTTCCTTTTTAGCTGACTCAAAATCTCTTATTAAACTTGACTCATCATTTACAATTCTAATGCCTTTTCCGCCACCACCACTGGATGCTTTTATCATTACCGGGTATCCTATTTCCCTGGCAATTTCTATTGCTTCTCTTTCATCTTTTACAATCCCCTTAGACCCTGGTACCACTGGTACTCCGGCAGCCTGCATAAGCTGCTTTGCCCTTGATTTATCCCCCATAGACCTTATATTTTCTGAAGTTGGCCCTATAAATTTTATATTACATTCTTCACACATTTGAGCAAATCTACTGTTTTCGGATAAAAATCCAAAACCAGGATGAATAGCCTCTGCATTCTTTAAAATTGTTGCGCTAAGAATATTATTTTCATTTAAATAACTATTCTTTGAATCTTTTGGACCTATACATATACTTTCATCAGCTAACTGAACATGAAGACTTTTACTATCGCCTTCAGCGTACACTGCTACTGTTTGTATTCCCATCTCTCTACAAGCTCTAATTATTCTAACTGCAATTTCCCCTCTATTAGCAATTAATATTTTCTTAAACATATAGTTACCTTCCTTACCTTTATACTCCTACAGCAAAAGTTAATTCACATTGGCAAACAACCTTGTCTCCTACCTTAGCTATCGCTTGACCTATTCCCATTGGACCCTTCATTTTTATGATTTCTACTTCCAATCTTAGTCTATCTCCTGGAACAACCTTCTCTCTGAATCTAGCATTTTTTATTCCGCCAAAGTAAGCAATTTTCCCTCTAAACTTTTCATCATAAAGAAGTGCTATTGCTCCAACCTGTGCTAATGCTTCAATTATTATTACTCCTGGCAATACTGGTTCCTGTGGAAAATGACCTTGGAAAAAATACTCATTCATAGTTACATTTTTATATCCTATTGCTTTCTTTAAAGGTTCCAGACTCTCTATTGAATCTACAAATAAAAATGGATATCTATGTGGTATTATTTCTTGTATCTCTTTTATATTTAATGATATATTCTCTATTACATTTGATGTATCTCCCATATAATAACTCTCCTAAATCCTTATATTATCTATTTATTTCTTATAGCTATTAATGGCTGACCGTATTCAACAACTTCACCATTTGAAACTAATATTTCAGCTATAACACCATCTTTTTCACACTCTATTTCATTCATAAGCTTCATAGCTTCTACAATACAAAGTATTTCTCCCTTAGCAACCTTATCTCCAACCTTTACATAAGGTTCTACATCTTCACTCGGTGCTGCATAAAAGGTTCCTACCATAGGTGATTTAACTATAATGCAATCATCTAGTGAATTTATGCCTATAGCTTCAACGGCTTCTTTTTTATCACTTAAATTAATCTCACTAGTAACCACATTCTCATTAGTTACTACTGGCATGTTACTCGTGTTAACTTCCTTAACCTTCTCAACTCTATCACTATAAACATTCTTACTCATTCTTATCTTTAGTCCTGCTTCTTCAAGCTCTAACTCTCTTAAAGTTGAGTCATTTACTATCTTTATAAGCCTCTCAATAGCTGCATAATCCATAGTTTATTCCTCCCATCTCTTAAATAAAAGTGTAGCATTATGACCACCAAAGCCTAGTGAATTTGTTAATGCATACTTAAGCTCAGCTTTTCTTCCAACATTAGGAACATAATCTAAATCACAGTCTTCATCCTTATCTTGAAGCCCTATAGTTGCTGGTATAAAACCATCTTGTAAAGATTTTATACAAACAATAGATTCAACAGCTCCCGATGCCCCTAACAAATGTCCTATCATAGATTTTGTAGAACTAACTGGTACATTATATGCATCATTCTCAAACACTTTTTTAATCGCTAAAGTTTCAAATTTATCGTTATATGGAGTGCTAGTTCCATGTGCATTTATATATGAAATTTCTTTTAAGTCCACACCAGCTTCTTCAATAGCTTGCTTCATAGCCCTTGCAGCCCCTTCTCCGTCTGGACTTGGAGATGTAATATGATAAGCATCACAAGTAGTTCCATAACCAACAACTTCACCATATATTTTAGCGCCTCTAGCTTTTGCATGATTTAGCTCTTCTAGTATAAGAACTCCAGCCCCTTCTCCCATTACAAATCCACTTCTATTCTTATCGAAAGGCGTAGATGCTCTCATTGGATCTTGGCTATTACTTAGTGCTGTTAGTGATGTAAAACCAGCCATACCTACCCCTGTTATTGAAGCCTCAGTTCCCCCAGCAATTATTACATCAGCTCTATTTGCCTTTATCATCTCAAAAGCTTCGCCTATACTGTTAGTTCCTGTAGCACACGCTGTTACTACAGATAGGCAAGGACCTTTAGCTCCATACTTTATAGCAATATTTCCACTTGCTATATTCTCAATCATCATAGGTATTAAAAATGGTGAAACTTTAGTTGTATCTCTATTTATCATTCTTTTATGCTCATTCTCTAATGTTTCAAGACCACCAATACCTGAACTTACAAGTACCCCAACTCTATAACTATCAACTTCATCCAATTTCAGCTCTGAATCCTTTATTGCTTCATCAGTTGCTACCATAGCATATTGGCAGTATTTATCCATTCTCTTAGCTTCTCTTTTATCTATAGCTACTTCAGGATTAAACTCTTTAACTTCTGCTGCAATCTTAACTTTAAATTTCTCAGTATCCATAGATTTTATAAAATCTATTCCACATTTTCCTTCTTTAACTCCATTCCAAAAGCTCTCTACATCATTTCCGATTGGAGTTACTGCTCCCATACCTGTAATTACAACTCTTTTACTCACTAGTTACTTCCTCCTATTACTACATCACCATTCCGCCATCTACATTAATAACCTGACCTGTAATATATGATCCTTCATCTGATGCTAAAAATGCTACTACCTTTGCCACATCTTCTGCTGCTCCAAATCTCCTTAATGGAATTACATCCAGCATAGCATTCTTCACATTTTCAGAAAGTACATCTGTCATATCACTTTGAATAAACCCAGGTGCTATTGCATTTACTGTTATTCCTCTACTTGCAACTTCTTTTGCAATAGATTTTGTAAATCCTATAACTCCAGCCTTAGATGCTGCGTAGTTTGACTGTCCAGCATTACCTATTACTCCAACAACTGAAGATATATTGATAATCTTTCCACTTTTCTGCTTAATCATATAAGATATTGCATTTTTACAAGTGTTATATACGCCTTTAAGATTTATATCTAAAACTCTATCAAAGTTTTCCTCTTTCATTCTCATAAGTAGTCCATCCTTAGTTATACCTGCATTATTTATAAGGATATCTACTGAACCAAATTCCTTAATACTCTCATCTATTAACCTTTTTCCATCATCAAAGTTGCTAATATCACCCTTCACTAAAAGGGCATTACCACCTAGGTCTATCACTTCATTTGCTACAACCTCAGCTTCACTTTGACTGCTAACATAATTTATAATTACATTGGCTCCTCGTCTTCCAAACTCTAACGCTATTGCTCTTCCTATTCCTCTGCTACCACCTGTAACTATTACGTTTTTCCCCTTAAACATTTAAATATCCACTCCTATACACTAATTTCTATAGTTTTTAATGTAGTCTCCAACGACGCCCTATCCTCTATATTAAAAACTTTAACATCTTTATTTATCTTTTTTACTAATCCACTTAATGATTTTCCTGGACCTACTTCTATAAAAGTATCTATTCCCATATCTATCATTGATTCTATAGTTTTCTGCCATTGAACCGATGACTTTACTTGTTTCTCTAATATCTCAGACAAACTATCTATATCTTTAATTGGTTCACCGATAACATTAGGTAATATCGCTATATCTGTTTTATTGAACTGAATATTGTTTAACTCTACTCTGAGCTTTTTTGAAGCTGTCTTCATTAAATCTGTATGGAAAGCTCCACTTACTGGAAGCTTAACACATCTCTTTACTTTCTTAATCTTTAACATTTCCATGGCTTCATCTATTAATTGCTCTTCTCCGGAAATTACAATCTGATTTGGACAATTATAATTTGCTACAGATATAATACCTCTTGGTTTTAGTTCTTCACATACTTCTTCAATATCCTCTACACTACCACCAATTACAGCTGCCATAGCACCCTTACTATTATCGCTATCTTCCTTCATAAAGAGCCCTCTTTTTCTTACTATATCAAGTCCTTCTTCAAATGTAACAACTCCACTTCCTACCAAAGCTGAATATTCTCCAAGACTTAATCCTGCCATTGCCATTGGCTTTATTCCATAAGATTTTATAACTTCTAATATAGCTATAGATACTGTAACTATTGCCACCTGATTATTTTCTGTTGATGTTAATTCTTCCATTGACCCATTAAAACAAAGGTGTGTTATATCCTTACCCAATATTTTATTTGACTTTTCAAAGACTTCCTTAGCCTGGGGAAAGCTTTCATATATTTCTTTTCCCATTCCTACATACTGGCAGCCTTGACCCGGAAAAATAAATCCTAGTTTCTTCATAACTAACTCACTCCCTAAAAATAATCACCTATGGCTTTAACTAATTTTTCTGTTCCTTCTACAAAGTCCTTTATTATTTCTTCACAGCTTTGCTCTTTCTTCACTAATGCTGCAATTTGGCCAGCCATAACATTACCATTAGTTGTATCTCCATCTACTACAGCCTTTTTAAGAGCACCTATGCCTATAGATTCTAGTTCTTCTGGCGCTGTACCTGCCTTTTCTAACTTTGCATATTCTCTTGAAAGTCTATTCCTTAAAACTCTTACTGGATGACCTGTACTTCTTCCTGTAACCACGGAATCCATATCCTTTGCCTCTATAACCTTTTGTTTATAATTCTCATGTACAATACACTCATTGGCTACTAAAAATCTTGTTCCAACTTGGAATCCCTTAGCTCCTAAAGCTATTGTTGCAACCATTCCTCTTTCATCACCAATGCCACCAGCAGCTATAACTGGAATATTTACTGCATCTACTATCTGTGGTACAAGAGACATAGTTGTAAGTTCTCCTATATGTCCGCCAGCTTCACAGCCTTCTGCAATTATCATGTCTGCTCCACTTCTCTCCATTCTCTTGGCGAGAGCTACAGATGCTATTACTGGAATAACCTTAATATTGTGACTTTTCCACATCTCCATATACTTACCTGGACTTCCAGCACCTGTTGTAACTACCTTAACACCCTCTTCGCATACGATTTTAGCTACTTCATCAGCATTACTACTTAGTAGCATTATATTTACTCCGAAAGGCTTATCTGTAAGTTCCTTTGCTCTTCTAATTTCTGCTCTAATATTTTCAGGTGTATTACTCCCTGCCGCTATAATTCCAAGACCTCCAGCATTAGAAACAGCACTAGCTAAATTACTATCTGCAATCCAAGCCATTGCACCTTGAATAATGGGATACTTTATTCCTAAAGCCTCACATATATCTGCCTTAAACATATATACCTCCTATGGTTAAGGTCAGATAGTTAACTATCTGACCTACGCCTACTAATTGTCTTTATATCTTAATTACTTTATCTCCAAGATTAAACTTACTAGTTAACCTTACTTTCGATGTACTTAGAAATATCTTCTACATTCTTGATGCCTTCAATATCTTCATTTGGTATTTCTATATCAAACTCTTCTTCAAGACTCATAACAATCTCAAATATTTCTAATGAATCGACTCCTAAATCATCTGTAAAAGAAGCTTTTACCTTTACCTCTTCCACTTCTACTCCTAATTGTTTTGCTACTACATTTTTTACTCTTTCTAATACCATTTTGTATTCCTCCTAAATTTTATATTTAAATTAATATTTATTCCATGTTAATAGAGCACTTCCGTAAGTCAATCCTCCACCAAATCCAATTACAACTATATTATCTCCATTAGCTAAAAGACCAGCCTTATTTGCCTCATCTAAAGCTATTGGAATACTTGCTCCCGAAGTATTTCCCGTATGTTCTAGGTTCATAATGAACCTCTCCATAGGTACTCCTATTTTTTTACTAAAGCTTTCTATCATTCTGATATTTGCTTGATGTGGCAATATAAAATCTACATTTTCCTTTTTAAGATTACCTTCTTCAAGAATTCTATTGAACTCTTCGTCCATAATTCTCACAGCAAATTTATAGATATCTTTACCATTCATTTTTAACTTGTCTTCACCTTTTTCACAAGGCTTTACATAAGGATTTTCTATAGGTGCTAAATCACATGTGAGTGATTCCCACTTTTCTCCAACGCTTTTACAGTTAACATGCTTTACATAACTCTTAGAGCTTTCACTTAAAACTATTGCCCCTGCACCATCGCCAAATAATATACATGTATTTCTATCATTCCAATTTACTATCTTAGATAAAACTTCTGCACCTATTACTAGCGCATTTTTAGCTCTTCCAGTGGCTACATAATTATTAGCCATATCTAATGCAAATATAAATCCACTACAAGCTGCATTTATATCAAATGCCATAGCATTTGATGCTCCGATATTCTTTTGAACCTTACATGCAACTGCAGGTACTAAACTATCTGGAGTTACTGTAGCAACAATAATTAAATCTATATCTTTTGCACAAACTTTACTGTTTTCTAAAGCACTTACTGCAGCTTTAGTAGCTAAATCCGAAGTCTCTTCTCCCCGTGATATTCTTCTTTCTACTATTCCAGTTCTTTCTCTAATCCACTCATCTGTTGTGTCTACAAAAGCTTCTATATCTTTATTGGACATCACATTACTTGGTGTATATGAGCCAGTACCTAGTATTCTTGAACCCTTCACCCTATTTCTCCTTTATCTACTTTTTAGATTATACTTTTCTTTAAAGAAATTATTTATTTTATCTAAAGACTTTACTAATACCTCTTCCTCATCTTCTGATAGCCCACTAATAGTTTCACTAATCATTTCCTGATGAAACTTATCATGAATTCTATAAGCAAGCTTCCCTTTTCTAGTTAAAGCTATCATTACAGCCCTTCTGTCTTCTTCTCCTCTAGTTCTCTCAACATATTCCTTTTTTACTAGCTTAGTTATAGCAGTAGTTAATGTACCCACTGTAATTCCTAAATCATTCGCTACTTCTGTCATCGTTCTAGGTTTATACATTCCTATAGCTTCAATAGTATGTATTTCCGTAACTGATAAATCATTCAGATCACCTTGTTTTAAGGCTTTCTCTTCAATTTCTAAAATATCATTAAATAGTGTTACTAGTAATTCATTTATAATTTTCCTATTTGGACTTAAGGATTTCATCGCGACTTTCCCCTTTTGTTTGATTTTCAAATAATTTGATAATCAAAGTATATTACTAAAAAAATATAAAGTCAATAAATAATTTTTCATTTTACATTTTGTTTTTATTTAATTTACTTAATTTCATTTATATATATTGTTGAGCCTAGAGTATCCTAACTCTAAGCCCAACATTGTATTAATACTGTTTTGATCCGTTATACTCCAAAGGATTTACTGGACTACCATTAACTCTTATCTCAAAGTGTAAATGTGGCCCCGTGCTATCTCCCGTACTTCCAACTTCCGCTATAACTTGCCCCTTGGATATAGTATCTCCAGTTGATACTTTTAATTTACTACAGTGTGCATATACTGTTTCTATATTATCTCCATGATTAATCATTACAACATTACCATAGCCACTTGCAACTCCAGAAAAAGATACAGTCCCATCTAATGCTGCTCCAATAGGAGTTCCCGTATTGGCGGCTAAATCTATGCCTTTATGATTATATCCACTTCTTTGCTCTCCAAATGTAGATGTAAGTACACCCTTAATAGGTGTATTTAGTGAGTTATCTAAAAATACTTCTTTATATAACTCTGAACTTCCACTACTAAGTGTGTTAAAGGCTACCGTTTCACTATTTTTTAGATTTTCAGGTACAGACTTTATTTCTGCTTCCTTTTTTACTATGAAACTTATTAAAGTCTCTTTGTTTTCATCATTATATTCTATTATCTTATTAGAAATTTCCTCCTCATTTAAAATATCCTCTTTACTACAGGTAGTAGTCTCATAGGATATTTCATTGTTAAGCTCAACACCTTTAATATCATCTATTTCGGAACTTTCAATGTAGATATGTTTTACTATTTCTATAGCAGCATTTCCTACTTCTTCACTTTCAACTACACCGATATTTACTCCGTCAGATTTCATAACTAAAGCATTTATTGCTTCATCCTTAAAGGCTTCCCCCTCACTTACTTGTGATCCGTTCATGGTAACCATAGTAATAATACATAAGGTTGATACGCACACTATGACTAATTCTTTCCATAGTTTTATTTTCATAGTATTTCCTCCTTACTACAGTGATAATATACCCCATTATAAATTTTTTAAACATTTCCATTAATTTATGTACTAAGTAGCATGTTTTATTTTTCTCAATAATTTAAATAAAAATATTCATATTAAACATAGATTTTGATTTTATACTTTAGTTAATTTTAGTTCTAATAGGGTTACTATGTGTTATACTAAGGTTATAATATAATATTAAATTGAAGTTTTTCTTCATAAAATTAATTACAAATAATGACTTGTGTTAATCAGCAATACTATGTTTACATCATTTGTAATCACATTGTATACTTTTTGTTTGTTTAATATCATTATTTGTCGATAAAATAGAAAGGTGCGATAAAATGAGTACTTTTATGTTTAAAACCAAAACTTTAGATTATACGCCCGTTAATAACGTGTTTATAGATAACTTTATGGCAAAAACAAGAGGAGAATATATAAAGGTATATTTACTTGGTCTAAAATATTGTGTTAGTGGAGAATTTGGAGTTAATTCCACTCTCATCGCTTCAGCTCTTTCACTTTTAGAAACTGATGTAATAAATGCTTGGAACTATTGGAACGATGAAGGCGTTATAAAGCTAACTCCTATTGATAATTTAGGCAATTTCAACATAGAATTTATTGACTTAGTTAAAGTTCCCGATAAAGGTAAATCAATAAATCTGCTTAAAGAATTAGATAACTCTATGGTTAAAGATATGCTTCAGGATATTGAACGACTACTTGCCCGCCCCCTTTCCACAAAAGAGATGGAAACATATTTGGGCTGGCAAAAGGATTTCAACTTCACCCCTGAGCTTATACTCCTTCTTATAGAATATTGTGTTTCTAAAGGTAAGTCCGACTACAGATATATAGAAAAAATAGCTGTTGGCTGGCATGATAGCGGTATAACAAATATCGACCAGGCTCAAGATTTTATAAAGAAGCATGAAGATAAATGGATTAATATCAGAAAAATTCTTACTTACCTTGGCATAAAAAACGGAGATGTAATGAAGCCTCAAGAGGATATGCTAGAGAAATGGCTTAGCGTATATAAATTCTCTCTTGAAATTATATATAAAGCTTGTGATATCTGCTTCGAAAGACTTAACCGTGCTGACTTTAAATACATCGATGGAATTTTAAATAGCTGGTTTAAAGATAATATTAAAACTCTTCAAGACATAGAGTTAAAAGATAGAAAGAAAATTAATAGCAAATCAATTTCAACAGAGTCTGCAGCCAATAAAAAAGGTAAAGGTAAGTTTAATAACTATGATCAGAGAAGCTATGACTTTGATGACTTAGAAAGAAAACTTTTAGGATGGGATAGCAATGATTAATAATCACCACTTACAGCTTATAAAAATGTATGATGAAATAAGAGAAAGTCAAAAAAGAGCTCTTGAAGGTAGAAAAGAAGAGATTCGAAGAAGTATTCCTGAAATTCAGGACATCGAACGCCGCATAGGTACTCTTTGCATTAAAGTTTCTATCAACGCTCTTCAAGATATACCAAATAGAGAAGAGCATCTAGCTTCCTTAAAAGAAAGCATAACAAGTTTAAGAATGCGCAAATCTGAGTTATTAGTAGCTAATAACTACCCTATAGACTATTTAGATATGCACTATTCATGTAATACATGTAAGGATACAGGTTTTGTAGGGCTGGAGAAATGTAACTGCTATAAGCAGAAGTTAAATAAACTCTACTATAGAAATAGTGATTTATTTAATGTTTCAGATAAAAATAACTTTGCAAACTTTAGTATGGATTTTTATAGCGATAATAACAAGGGTCCTGAAAAATACAGTCCAAGAGAAAACATGAAGAAAATTGTAAATGGAAGCTTAAAATTTATTTCAAATTTTAATTCTACTGATGAGAATATGCTCTTTTATGGAAACTCTGGAACGGGCAAGACCTTTTTATCTCACTGTATTGCTAAAGAATTAGTAGATCACGGATACTTTGTAGTATATAAAACAGTCGAAGACCTCATTAAAAATTTAAGAGATGTAAGATTTAATAATAATACAGTTCTTGAAGATCATTTAATTAACTGTGACTTATTAATAATTGACGACTTAGGAACAGAGATTTCCTCTGAATTCTCAAAGTCTGAGTTATTTAATCTTTTAAATACTAAACTCTTAAAAAATAAAAAGATGTTGGTTTCTACAAATTATTCTCTAGATGAACTTTTATCTATTTATTCCGAAAGAATCACCTCTAGGCTATTTGGAAACTTTACATTATATAAATTCTATGGAAAAGATATACGACTTCAAAAGAAATTTTCAAATTAATATAAGAAAAACCCACCATTAAAAACGGTGGGTTTTTCAACATCCTGACAGTTTATTTTAAACTGTGTTTTTTATTATATTAATAACATAAAATATTAAAATTCGTAAAATCCACCCATCATAAGATAATCTTCGACTTCTTCTTTAACTTCTTCCTTTAAATACTTTGAATCAGTAGAATTCACCAAAGAAGATCTTACAATTGCACCTTCACCAAATTGAGCCCTCAGCTTATCTATGGTATTGTCTAAGGCTCTAAGCTTATCACTCTTGTTATCATCAAATAAATCAAATAGAGAGCTTTGATATACTCCATTATCCGTTAACTTAGTTACCCTTACACCTAATTGTCTTATAGCCTCTCCCTTCCACATATCCTTAAATATTTTACTTACATTTTTAAATATTTCCTCTGTGGAATCCGTAGAACCTAATAATGTTCTTTGATGAGAGTATGTAGTAAATAAATTTGACTTTATAGAAACAACTACAACACTACACAAAGTCTTGTTTGCCCTCAATCTAGTTGCTACGCTCTCTGTCAATGTTAATAATACCTTTAACGCTTCTCTAGATGACATGATGTCTTCTCTTGTTGTAGTTGAATTCCCTATACCTTTAACATCAGCAAAATGCTGTGGATTTACTGGGGATTCGTCTATCCCATTAGCGTATTTATAAATTACCTCTGCATAAGATTTGAAAATATTTCTAAGTATATTTAAATTATAATTAGCTAAATCACCAATGGTACAAATATTTAGCTCTAAAAGCTTCTTCTCCGCTGCTTTTCCTACCATAAATAAATCACCTACTGCCATTGGCCACATTTTCTTCTTAATCTCATAATCAAATAAAGTATGAATAGCATTCTTTTTAGGAAAATCACTAGCCATTTTTGCTAATAGTTTATTATTTCCTATACCTATATTTACTGTGAATCCTAATTCATCTTCGATTCTGAGCTTTATTTCTTGAGCCTTGCTCATATAATTATCTTTAAAATGACCCATCTCCATAAATACTTCATCAATAGAATACCTTTCTATTGATGAAGTATATTCCTGTAGCAATTTATACATAGCATTACTACATTTCATATACAATTCTCGATTTGGAGAAAAAACCTTTAGTTCTGGACACTTCTTCATGGCCGTAACTATTGGCTCACCCGTTATTATATTAAACTTTTTAGCTGGTATAGATTTTGCAAGTACTACTCCTCTTCTATCTTCTAGACTCCCTCCTATAATAGAAGGTATTTTTCTTATATCCATAGAATTTTCATCTTCTTTAAGTTGACTTATAGCTGTCCATGAAAGATAGGCAGAGTTAACATCTATATGAAATACTATACGTTTAGATATTTCCTTCATTAATTTCAACACCTTTTTAAATGCTAATTTATAATTTAATTTTAACGAACAAATGTTCATTTGTAAATAGACAAATAAAAAAAAGATCCTGAATAAATTCAGAATCTTTATGGAGCTTCCAGTCGGAATCGAACCAACAACCTGCTGATTACAAATCAGCTGCTCTACCGTTGAGCCATGGAAGCAAAACATGGCGACCCAGAAGGGACTCGAACCCTCGACCTCCGGCGTGACAGGCCGGCACT